>NZ_JBIAFE010000030.1:42790-88786 GCF_042869115.1 Micromonospora sp. NPDC007230
GCGGATGTCGCCGAGGTTGGGCACGCCGGGCCAGTGGCGGGCGAGGACGGTGCGCGCGTGTCGGTCGGTTTCGGCGTACCAGGTGAGCTGGCCGCCGGGCGTTGCCGGATCGCCCGCCGTAACCCACCGTAGTTGGTGAGCTCTTCCTCGTGGCCGTCGTTCTATCTGCCTCCTGGCAGGGGAATCCGGCGGTGAGGACGTCGACGGGCGGGATGCGGGTCCAGTCGACGGTGCGGATGTCGCCGAGGTTGGGCACGCCGGGCCAGTGGCGGGCGAGGACGGTGCGCGCGTGTCGGTCGGTTTCGGCGTACCAGGTGAGCTGGCCGCCGAGCACCAGCTCGACGGCCAGGTCGAGGCCTGTCGGCGTACGGGTCAATGTGCACAGCCAGGTACAGCTGAACGTGCACAGTGTCGTGCAGATGGCGGAGGCGCGTCCGAGCCTTCAACCGTCCGCAAGCCGGCCAGCGGATTCAGCGAGACCCACAGGTACGAGCGGGCGGCCATCGTGACGTTCCGTTACCAGTGAGCCGGCATCGACCGTACGGCCTAACCGCTTCTAGCCGATGTGTGGTTGTCAGGTTCGCTCGGCGAGTAGGGCTTGGCCAGGGCCTGACAGTTCGTTGATGGCGTGGCCGCGTCCGGCGATGGCCATGAGAAGGGCTTCGCCTGGGCCGCGTACTTCGGGGCCGGAGCCGCGTGACCAGTCCAGGTCGGTGGCGACGAGGGTGAGGCCGCGGGCTCGTTTGGGTGCGCCGATAGGCGGCGCGGTCAGCGCTAGCCGCAACGCGGTTCGCAGACGGTCGTGGGGTATCTCGCGGGGCATGCCGAGTGGGCGGCGAATGTCCTGTTGGTGGATCATCCCGTCCACGAGCGCGATCATGCCGCCGCGCGCGGCGGTCACCCCTCTGGGCCGCTGGTGGGCACGTAGCAGATCGATCAGTTCCTGCGGGCTACGGGAGTACTCACGTATGCCAATCTCGTTGGCCTTGCTGAAAACGAACCCGCCACGGGCGAAACGCTTGATCGTGCCCGCCCAGCCCAGTTCCTCGTAGCTGATCACGTGAGCGATCACATCCCGGACGGTCCAGCCATCACACAGGCTCGGCGCCTCCCACTGCTGTGGGGTCAGCGTGCCGAGGAAATCGGCGAAGTCGCCACGCTCTCGCATGGCAAGGGTCATCACGTCATCCGCATTCGGCTCTTGGCTGCTCACTCGGCCACCTCCACGAACCTCCGGGTACGTTGCGTGTTCTGCGTCAGCAATGATGACCAGCCTCCCATTGGGGGCTGACAGCTTGGCTCACCGCGCGCCGATCTTGGATCAGTGCACGCTCATGGCCACGACGCGCGCGGTGGCTCGGGCACCAAACAGTCACCCTCCGACGAGAGCGCCTACAGCCGTACCGGCGGTCGTGCACAGCCGCCACCACCTCCTTGCCTTTCAGGCCGCGCAACTCGATGCCGCGACACGGGTGCAGTCATCCGTCTCTTGGCACGACCGGATGTTGACCTGACCGACCCTCTGTGACGTTGGCGTGACGCGCGGTCGGCGGCTACTTATCTACTGGTGGTACTCCAAGCCCAGCCGAATCCCACAGCCGTCAACAAGCTCGAAGAGAGCGGCTGGGTACGTCGGAAGCACTACGAGGGCGACCGTCGCGGCTGGCTCGCCACCCTGACCGACGAGGGCCTGGCGGCATTGGAGAAGGGCGCCCTGTCACCTCCAGAGCGTGCGCGCCCACCTCATCGACCTGTTGACCCCCGAACAGATCCGGCAGCTCGGCGACATTAGCGAGGTCGTTCTCGCCCACCTGACCGACGAGGAACAGCAACACTGACGGCCGAACGGCGAGGCGGACGCATGGGTCCGCCCGGCCCGGGCGCCGATCAGCCCGGCGCCGATGGCCCGCGCCACCTGCGCCGCGATGGCGCCGACCCCGCCGGCCGCGGCGTGAATGAGGTCTGTCTCGCCGGGCCTGGAGACGTCCGCTTCCAGCGAGCGCTCGGTACGCCGTGGTGAGCACCGCGGGCGCCGCCGCGGCGACGCACCCACGAGAACGTCAGAAGAACGCCTTCTCGTGGGTCTCGTCCAAGGAGGGTGACTGCTTTACCGGGGCCGATAGCACGGGGTAGGTTCCTCGACTCGGCGTCCACACGCCGCGGATCCGCCGGTTCGCTCGGAGGCGTTTGGACGCAGCCTCTGTGCCGATTGGGCCGGGTCAGGTGCGGGGCAGTTGGCCCGCCCCGCACCTGACGGAGGTGGTGCAGATCAGACGCCGAAGGCCGGCGCGTAGCGGATGGTTCCGCGCGGGACAGGGCGACCGGGGTCGAGTACCAGCGCCATCATGTTCTCGTCTGGTACGTCGAACGGCGGCCGGATTCCGTACCCGGAGGTGGGCGTGAAGCCGAACCGGGGGTAGTAGGGCGCGTGACCGAGAACGAGGACGAGGTGCTCGCCCGCCGCCCGGGCGGCGTCGAGAGCGGCGCGAATCGCCGCTGATCCGGCGCCCGTGCGCTGCTGTTCGGGCAGCACCGCGCAGGGACCGAGGGCCAGGGCCGGTACGTCGTCCACGTGGCACCGAGTCAGCAGGGCGAAGCCGGCGGGGGTGCCGTCGGGGTCCTCGGCGAGCCACGAGGACCATGGCAGCCACGCCTGCCGGTCCTCGCGCAGCGCGTCGACCAGGTCGGCCTCGAGCGGGCCGGGGAACGCGGCCAGGTTGATCCGGCGGATCGCGACGTGGTCGTCCCGTCCGGCTTCAGGGCGGGTGTGCCAGATGCGGATGGTCATGGCGGGGTACGACTCCTCGTGGGGGTGCGTTTTCGGCGATTCGGTGACTGGGCGCAGGACGTACCCGGCACCGTGGTGCCGAGCGAAGGACGCCTCCTCGGTCGAGGTGTACGGCGGGGTCGGCGTCTCGGTATGACGGGCGGTCACGACTGCTGCTCACGGAAGCTGTAGGTTGCGCGGAGGTGGCGGGTGACCGCCTTGCGGTGGTTCTCCCGTTCCGCGCGCAGGCGTGCGTCGTCACGCGAGGCCGCCCACGCGGATTCGCGCTGGAGTTTGCGGTAGCTGTCCAGCCGACGCGGCGACACAGTGCCCGCATCGATCGCCGCACGTACTGCGCAACCGGGTTCGCTCGTGTGCCGGCAGTCGGTGAACCGGCAGTCGTGGGCGAGTTCCTCGATCTCGGCGAAGACCTGCTGGATGCCGTCTTCGGTGTCGTGCAGGCCAACCGCGCGCAGGCCGGGGGTGTCGATGAGCACGCCGCCGTTCGGCAGGGGGAGCAGTTCGCGACGGACGCTGGTGTGCCGGCCCTTGCCGTCACCGGCGCGGACCGCTCCGGTGGCCAGCAGCTCGGCGCCGAGCAGGGCGTTGCCGAGCGAGGACTTGCCCGCGCCGGAGGGCCCGAGCAGCACGATCGTCCCGGTCAGCACTGCGGCGAGGAGGTCCAGGCCCTCGCCGGTGGCGACGCTTGTGACCAGGACGTCGACGCCGAGGGCCAGCGCGACGACCTCCTCGCGTACCTCGGCGGGGTTGCGCTCGGCGAGGTCGGCTTTGGTCAGGACGACGACCGGGAGCGCCCCGCTGTCCCAGGCGAGCGCGAGCATGCGCTCGATCCGGCCGGCGGAGATTGGGGTGGCGACGGACTCCGCAATGACGACTGTGTCGACGTTCGCGGCAAGGACCTGCGGGCGGGAGGTGCGCGACGCCGTGGACCGCACGATGGCGGTCCGGCGGGGCAGCAACGCAGCCAACTCCGGCTGCGCGGCGGGGGTGACGGCCGCCCAGTCCCCGGTACACGGGAGCGGGGACGGTGAGGGGCCGGCGTGTGCCGACCAGGTGGCGCGCACCGGGCCGGTGACGGTGACGACTGTGGCCTGGCCACGGTCGACCAGCACGACGCGGGCGGGCCGCAGGCCGGCGGCCCGGTGCTCGGCGAAAGCGTGTTCGTATGCCTCGTCCCAGCCGTATGAACGCAGCACGTTCGAGGACGGGATCGGCGCGGAAGATGGCGATGACAACGGAAGAGACCCTTCGGAAGAGGGGCCCCGACAGACACCGGCGTAACCCGGGCGGGATCGAACGTCCCGTCGAACGGGGAAATCAGCTGGGTCAGGCCGAGGCCCGGGACGCGAGGTTGGTCCGGGCGCTGCACGCGGCAGCAGCCGCCTTCGCGGTCATCAACCTCACCCCCCTCTATCCCCACCGATCCGATGTCGCATCAATGTCGCCCGAGGAATTTACCACGGATCGTTGAACGGCTGACGCTGTGCTTTGGCCTGGGCGGCGGACAGGCTGAGACCTGAGCAGCTGGGCGCGCACCTTGCGCGACGGAAGCCCGCGAAGCCAGCCCCGCCACGGAGGCACAGTCCGCCGATACGTCGCTGCCGTGATCGACGCTGCCGCCAGCTGGCCGCAGCGCGATCACCTGCGGGAAGTCACCCGCGAGGACGTCAAGACCTACCTCGCTACGCTGCACGGCCGGCGCCGTGAGGTGGCGACGACCGCCCTGCGCGGCCTGTTCAGATGGGCCAAGACCCACAAGCTGGTCTTCCGGAACCCCACCCATGGCCTGCGCGGCCCGAAGCTGCCCGACCCGATCTGGCCGCTGCTGGAACCCGACGACATCAGCGCCAGCGTCACCGGCGCCACGACCGCCCAGGCACGGCTCTGCGTCGTGCTGGCCGCCGCCCACGCCGCCAGACCAGGACACATCCGCGCCCTGCAACTCACCGACGTCGACCTCGCCAGCCGCCGGATCACCATCGCCGGCAACCCCCGCCCGCTGGACAACCTCACCTCCCAGGCGCTGCTCGACTGGCTGACCTTCCGGCGCGAACGCTGGCCCAACACCGCCAACCCGCACTTGCTCGTCAGCTCCGCCACCGCCATGGGCCTCGCGCCGGTCAGCGCCACCTGGATCCTGAACCTGCGCGGACTGCCCGGCACCCTCGAACGACTGCGCATCGACCGGCAACTCGAGGAAGCCGTCTCACCGGCGCCGACCCTCTGCACCTGGCCGCCGTCTTCGGATTCAGCGAAGACACCGCCATCCGCTGGGCGACCAACGCCCGAGAACTCATCGGCGGCCCTCACACGGACCGCCTCCCTGAGTTGCCGTGAACCCCGGTGTCCGCATGGCATGATGTCCCCTCAGGACACCCGGATTCGCCTTGCGAGCACTTGGGTTCAACCGAACTCGCGCAACTCGACCTCCGCCGGAAGATCAACACGTCTTCGTGTGTGATCAGGTGCAGTGGGGTGCCGGCGGTGCGGGCCTTACGCACGGCTTGAAGTTGGAAGAACGACGGGCGGGCGACGAGCCGCCCGTCGCGGACGGCGGCGAGGAGGGCGACGCACCGCTCGGTCGGGATGAGGCCCGCGCGGATGCCGGCGGCGATGACCGCGCTGGGCAGGTCGACGAGCTGGCCGTTCTTGCGCCAGGGGCGGGCGGTGACCACGATGGTGCCGCCGGGGCGCAGCAGGGTCGCGCAGCCGGACAGGATCTGCTCGAACCCGTCGGTGAGGCCGGTGAGGTCCCGGTAGGCGAGGTTCCCGCGGTCGGTGCCGTCGTTGTAGGCGTTGTCGAACTTCGCCACCCCGTCGGCGCCGGGGCGGACGAGGCCGTGAACGGTGGGCCCGTACGGCGGTGAGGTGACGACGAGGGCGATCTTCCCGGTGAGGGCGGTGGGCAGCAGCGATCGCAGGCGGGTGGCGTCGCCGCGGACCACGGAGGCCCGGCCGCCTGCGCCCTGCTGCTGTGCGTGGGTGATGTTGGCGTCGGCGATGTTCGACCATTTCGGCTCGTACTCCACCCCGATCGCGTCGCGGCCCGCGTGGATCGCTTCGACAAGGGTGGTGCCGATCCCGCACATCGGATCGAGGACCAGGTCCCCGGGCTGGGTGTAGGCGGCGATGGCGTGGGCGGCGATCGCGGGCAGCATCCGGGCTGGGTGCTTGACCGACTCGGGCACGTACCGGCCGCGGCGCTGCACCGGCCCGGTGCGCTGGGCGGTCGCCCACACCGACAGGCCCTCCGGCCCGCCCGGCGTGCGGTGGCGTCCGTCGGTGTCGCGGTGGCGGCCCTCGTAGCGGCGGTGCCGGTCGGGATGGGCGTCCTCGGCCGGAATGGCCGGCTGGTTCGGGTCGGCGGGGAAGGGCATGTGCTCAGCCACGGCGATCGCCCCCAGAGCGCGGGTTCCGCTTTGGGGCCGGCGCCTGTGCGCTGAACACCAGCAGGTCCGCGTGCACCCGCAGGTGCGTCACCCTCCACGGCTGCTCGGCCTGCGTGGCGAGGGCGAGGAGTTCCTCGTCGGTGACGTGGTAGATGAACGCGTCGCCGCACGCGTCGGCGGTGACGGCGACGATGTGCTGCAGGTAGCCCAGCCCGATGCCGGCGGCCGCCTGCACGACGGGGGTGAAGTCCTCTGGGGCGGCCGGGCTGGTCGGGGCGGTGACGACGAGGATCAGGCAGCCGCCGGGGCGCAGCAGCCGCGCGCAGGCGGTCAGCAGCCACGCCAGTCGGATGCGGTTGGTCGCGTCGGCGGTGTCGAGGGGCCAGCAGGCCACGACCAGGCTGGTCGCCTCCGCCAGGGACGCG
This sequence comes from Micromonospora sp. NPDC007230, assembly GCF_042869115.1. Lineage (NCBI taxonomy): Bacteria > Bacillati > Actinomycetota > Actinomycetes > Micromonosporales > Micromonosporaceae > Micromonospora > Micromonospora sp. NPDC007230. The sequence continues at coordinate 49,393 of NZ_JBIAFE010000030.1, forward strand.
CCGTTGGGCACAGGGACAGCCGGGTTGCTGGCCGGGGGCAGGTTGGCGTCGGTGAGGTCGTCACCGAACCAGGCGCCCGTGTCCGGCAGGTCGCCGTCTTCGGGCGGGGTGGCCGGGTCGGTGCGGGTCGGTGGGGTCGCCTGGCCGATGATGAGGCTGGAGGTGTCGGTGAACCAGCCGGGGTGGTGCCGGCGCCCGCCTGTGGTGCAGGCGCTGGTGAGGGCGTGGTCTGTGGTGAGGTCGACGACCGCGTCGCCGGGGCGGCTGTAGGCGGCCACGAGCCGGTAGGCCAGCCGGGCGCCGATCGCGCGGCCGGTGTCGGCGTCGGTGTGGGCGGTGCGCCATACGGTGACCGGGACCGGTGGGTCACCGGCCACCAGGTCGATGAGGGTTGGGTCGACATGGGGGTCGACGGGGTAGGCGGGTTCGTGGTGGTGCTGCGGCGTGTGCTCGCTCATCTGGATGTCGGCTCCGCGCCACGCGGGTAGTGCGCTGACACCCCCAAACCGGCGGTTGTGTGCTCTGGCGAACGCCCCCGCTTCTCACAGCGGCTCGCAAGCGCTCACGGTGGGGCGGTCGTGACGCTCACATCGCAGGTCAGCGGCGGTATGGCCGTACCGGGCTGGTTGTCCGCGTCTCATTGAATCTGCCGCGGGTGCGGCACTCGTGTCCAGTCCAAGTGAACCTTGCGGTGTCCGGATTTACCTTGCGGGTGATCTTGCGAAGTCCGGATCCACATTGCGGGTGTCGTCTTGCCAGCTAACCTGACGCGTAACGTGCCGGGCTACCGGCCGTCGTCAAACGAGTTGAGGTAGCGCCAGACGAAGATCACGTTTCCGTCCGGCGTTCGGTAAACACTGCCGGCCTCAACCCAGCCTTCCCATTCATTCGAGTAGTGCCGCTTCCTGAGGACGCGGTGGTGGCCGCCCGCCAAGATCTTCCAAGAAGGCCCGCCGAGGTAGAACCACGTATCGGCCATCTCCGCGCGCATGCACAGCTCGGTGGCCTCATCGAGGCTGATGGTATCGCCACGTCCGCTAATGTCCGACCGATTCAGCACTGGAGCCCGTCGCAGCCAGTCCAGGTAGGCGCGTCGCCGCTCTTGCTCCAGCAGGTCGTGATGACGTTCCCGGCAGGCGCCGCAAACGTCGCTCGTCAGCATGGGGGACTCGATGGACGGTATGTTAGGCATACGTGTACCGCACAGCTGGCACCGTCGTCGTGGGCGTCGCTGCCACCACACGGGTACCTCCCAGGCGTCAATTTCCAGTCTCCGGCGGCGAAGACGTCGAGTTGCCTCACGTCCAGTGGCACCCCAAGGTACCGCCTGGGGCGGGACGACAGCGGCGGCTGGTAGGCGGCATCGATTCCTAACTTGATCTTTAGCCTCGGGGGTCCTCCTCGCCCTCACCACCGATCCGAACCCGCCGTCGTTCAGGCGCACACCACCCCGACGCAACCGCATCTACGACCCCTACGCCCACATCATCGACGACCTCCTCGCCCAAGACCTGGCCATCTCCGGGTGGGCGATCTGGGAACACCTTGTCGACGAACACGGAGCCGAGCTCTCCTACGGCTCCGTCCGCGACTGAGCCTTTTCCAAGCTGATCCGGCAGCTCAGGGCAGGTGCGGGGAACCCGGTCATCGATGAGCGCGAGGCTCCAGGTAAGACAGGAGTCGACCAAGAACCGAGGGAGGAGGCCGACGGCACGTAGGAGCCGAGGCGCCAGGGGACGTAACCGTGCGCGATGCCTTGCTCGCCGGCACCTCGTGGCAGGGCTGTCAGGGGCGGGGGGTCTGCTGGAGCCGGACCGGTCCAGGGCCCTGATCTCGAAGGGTGTCGTCGGGGTTCAGCAGGAGGCAGGACTTCATTGACAGGCAGCCGCAACCGATGCAGCCCAGGAGCTCGCGTTCCAGCGCCTCGATCGTCTGGCGGCGCTGTTCGAGTTGCCGCTTCCAGTTGCGCGAGACGCGTTGCCAGTCCTGCTGGGTGGGTGCGTGATCGGTCGGCAGGGTGGCGAAACCTCTGCCACGTCGGCGAGCGGGGTACCGAGGCGCTTGGCGACCACGATTAGCGAGATGCGGCGGAGCATGTGCCGCCGGTAGCGCCGGTTGTTCGCGCTGTCGCGTTCGGAGCGGATCAGCCCTTGCGTTCGTAGAAGTGGAGCGCGGATACGGACACCCCGGTGCGACGGCTGACCTCACCGATGGTCAGGTCCTCCGCCGGGTCGATCCTCATCGGCCTCATTCAGGGGTGCTGGTCCGGGCCGGGGTGAAGATCAGGACAGCCACGATGATCGACAGAACCAGGCACAGCGCGGCGACCCCGAGCTGAGTCGTCTGCCACGACCACGTCCACGCGTCGATCTTCGCGCTCGGGTCTCCGCCGCTGAGTTCACCCGCGCTGACCTGCGCCGCGACGCTCGGGGACCCGAGCCGGGCAGTGAGGAGACTGAGCAGGGCGGCACTGAACGCCGCAATCACCAGTGCCTCGGCGGCACCGCGGAGCGTGTTGAGGAAACCCGCCGCCATGCCCACGGAGTCCGCGGGAACCAGGCTCATCGCCTGCCCGTCGGTGATCCCGAAGGACACTCCCATACCGACGCCGACCAGCAGCAACGGTATGAGCACTACCCCCACCACGCCGATGGACGACAGCGTCACCAGCCACAGGTTGCCAGCGACAACCAGTACCAGCGCGACCATGATCAGCAACCGCGCCGGGACGCCACGATTGACCAGTGTCACAGCGACCATCGGCATCACCAGAACCGGCGCTGTCAGCAGCAGCATCGTCAGCCCCGCACTCGCGGCGCTGAGGCCGCCGGCCGCCTGCAGGAACGTGGGGAGGAACACCAGTGCGCCGAGGAACCCGATCGACGTGGTCAACGTGGCGAGGCTCCAGCCCAGAAAACCCTTGTTGGCCACCAACGACGGCGCCAGCACCGGTGAAGCGCTGCGCCGCTGCACCATCACGAAGGCGGTCAGGGCGATGACGCCGGCGATGCCGGTGAGCAGGATCGCCGGATGCGCCCAGCCCAGCGCGGGACCTTCGAGGATCGCGAACATCAACGCGGTCAGGGCGCCGATGAACAGCAGACTGCCCGCCCAGTCCGTACGGCCGGTGTCGCCGGCGCGCGACTCCGGCAAGCGGGTCGCGCCGAGCGTGATCAACACGCCGACGACGGTGTAGACCACGAAGCTGCCACGCCATCCGGCCGCGGTGATCAGCAGGCCGGACAGCGTCGGACCGATCGCGATGCCGACTCCGGCCATCGTGCCCATCAGCGCGAACGCCCGGTTTCGCGCCGCGCCGTCGTAGCCGGAGGCCAGAATCGCCCCACCGGCCGCCATGATTCCCGCGCCCCCGGCGCCAGAGACGATCCGCGCGGCGTCGGTGAGAAGGATCGACGAGCTGAACGCGGTCACCGCGAAACCGGCGGAGAACACGAGCGCCGCGACGATGAACACACGACGCCTGCCGGCCTGGTCGGCGGTGGAGCCTGCGACCAGCGTCATCGCCGCGAAAGCCAAGTTGTAACCGGCGACCACCCAGCTCAGCGGCGACCCCGAGGCATCGAGATCACGGCCGATGCTGGGCAACGCCACGGCTGTACCCGAGATCGACATCGCGACCAGCGCAACGCCCACCAAAACCACCGGAAGGGTCAACGGCGACGGGGTGTCCGCGTGCTCGCCGGATTTCTCGACGGGAGTCGTGGCTGACGTACTGCCCACGGTGTGCTCTCTTCTCGCTCGGCCCGATTCGGTCGCGATCGAGTCGATCACCTCAACCTAAGTTGAGGTCAAGTCACACGGGCCGCGGGCCATGCGCGCCGCCGGATTAACGGTTGGAATCACGGCCGGTAGACCAGAACAACTACATCATCGGCAAGATCCGCGAGCAAACCGTGCCCCGCAGCAGATCAACTGAGAAAAGCCGACCACCCGCATTCTCAATCGAACTGATCCGCCCAGCTCGGTGGCGTTCCGCCCGGATCAGCTTCACTGAGAACGAACACTGGTGAGGGGGTCGCGAGCGGCTCATTTCCTGGTTCCAGCGGCGTGCGCCCGCCCATCCCGGCTTGGGCGAGGCGGGTGTGTCGTTCGGCTGCAGCTCGGTGGGGACATGCGGGGGCGCCCCAACCTGAAGTGGTGAGGGCGCCGCCGGGTGTTGCGGGTTCGGGTCGGTCGGGCATGGCCGTGGCAGTGCGCGCCTCAGGCGGCGGCCGCGGCTTCAGACACGGGTTGTGGTCGGCCGGTGGTGGCCCGGCCGGCGCGAGTGGCTGTTCGGTGTTCGGCTTGAGCCGCGAGGGTTGCGGCGGTGTGCGGGGAGGTGATGCCGGTGAGCAGGCCCCTGTGCAGTGCGTCGGCGATGCGGGTGTCGATGCGGCCCAGACGCATGCGTAGGGCGTCGACGGTGATGCCGAGTGCGGCGGCGATCGGCTCGATCGCCCGCCGCCCGAGCCGCACGTCGATGTAGGGCTGTTCGTCTTCCGGGTCGAGGATGCCCAGGCCGACGGCGCGGCGCACGAGCACGTCGGGGTGTCCGTAGGGCACCTTGGGGGTGCGGGGGCCGGGCAGGTGGTCGACGTCGGCGATTGAGGTGTACTCGCCGGTCTGCAGGCGTAGCCGGTGCCCGGCGCGCCAGGCAGCCCGGCACAGCGCCGCGTACGGGGCGTCCTGGGTCAGGTCGACGCGGTCGCGCAGGGCGGTGAGGAATCCGGTGAGGATCTCGGCGTCGATGTCGTCGGGGTCGCCGTCGTAGCCGGCGCACAACTGGCCGGCGTAGCGGCGCAGGGCGGGCATGGCCATCCCGACTGCGGCGATCACCCACGCCGGCCCGTCCAGGCGGGCATGGCGCACCAGCTCCCGCCACACGCTGTCACGTAGCGCGTATGCCTGAGGGTGACGCAGGAGCCAGTCGCGCAGCGCCGGCAGTGTCATGACACCCGACCCATCTGCGGTGGGCACGCCGCAGGTGTCTAGGTCGAGCGTCAGAGGTGCTGGCTCGCCGGTCAGCGCGGTGAAAGCGGCGTCGGCGGCCGCGAGAGGCGAGGTTGGCCAGTCGGTGGCGGACACGCTCATGTCACAACTCCCCCTGTCAGAGATGACCGTCGATTGGCAAGGCCGCGATGCCATGGCGGCGCGGCGGCATCGATTGGGCCACGGCCGTCACACAACCCCTCGCAGCGCAGGCCACGGCCCTGCGGTGCGGCGCCGGCACTCGTGACACCACCCCTGACAGGCAACCTGTGACATCGACTTATGTCGTTGACGTTCGGATTTGTCAGTGTCGTTGAGCTGGGCTGTGACACAGGCCAGGCGCTGATGCCACCGGTCGCAGACGGCAACGCCGTCGACACCGGACGAAGCACTACGGCGATGCCATCGGTCGGAGGTGGCACTCACAGCCACTCACGGCCGCTCACAACGACTCACATCCCGGCACCTGTGACATCGGTCGACGGCGACGATGTCACCAGTGCCGAATCTCGCGCGGGCGGCATCGATGTCAGCGCCACCAGGACGCCACAGAGCCGGTCGGGACACCGCGACCGAATGTCATGTCAGCGGCAGGATGACAGGAGCAGCGGCGACATCGGCGGCGATTGTCAAAGGTTCCGCTCCGCGTCATCGACGCCACTCGCTGACTCGGGCACGCTGTCCGTGATGCTTCGTGTCTGACAGCCGCGCCTGACACCGTCACGACTCGACCAGGTGTCGCACCTCAGTCGCCCTTGGCCGACATCCGCCCTCACACCGGCCCGAGGCGGAGCCCAATCGGCGCGAGCTGTTGTGAGGTGCTGTGTGCCGCTGTGAGTGGCGGTGAGAACCGGGGGCGTTCGCCACAGCACACAACCGCCGGTTTGGGGGTGCGGGACTTCTCGTCGCACCCCCAAGGTGGCGAGAATCCCGCCCGCCGCCGCCGGGTCCGCACCCGGTTGGGCCGCCCGCCGTGCCGGCCGCCTCGGGTGCCGCGCAGTGCTTGGTGCGCTGACACCTCATCGAACACACCGCTACCCGACAAGGGAGGAAGAGCTCCTCCCGGGGACGGTCTGGTTCGTGGCGCGTTCCGCCCGGCGGGCCCGGCGGCGGTCTTCCGTGACCATCCGCTAGCACCCCGCCGCGCCCCCGGGCGTCGGCGGGGCCGGAGGTGAAAGAGTCATGTTCCGCATTCCGGCACGTCTTCGTGCCCTCACCCGCTCCCGTACCGTCCGCCGCGCCGCCGTCACCGGCGTGATGGTGTTGTTGTTGGCGCCGACCGCCGCGCACGCCGCCCCCGCGGACCCCAAGGACGGTGGTCCGTATCCGCTGCCGGTCGTGATCGGCAACCTGCAGACCTGGGTGATGGGCATCCTCGCCGCGCTCGCCACTCTGTTCCTTGTCCTCGCCGGGGTCTATTGGGCCACTGCCGGCGGCGACCCCGCCCAGGTCGAGCGGGCCAAGGCCGCGTTGAAGAACGCCTTGATCGGTTACGGCCTCGCCGTTCTCGCGCCGATCCTGCTGCAGGTCGTCCGCGGAATCGTCGGAGGCTGACATGGGTTGGCTGCTCGACCAGATCCTGGACTGGCTGGCGGCGGCGGCGATCCTCGCGACGTTGGACGCGCTGTTCGAGGTGATCACCGGCGTGCTGCTGGTCACCCCGGACGTCACGGCCTTGCCTCAGGTGCAGGCGCTGACCGGCCGTTCCGTCCTCGTCGTCGACACCGTCTTCGTCCTCGCGTTTGTCACCGCCGGCGTGCTCACCATGACCGCCGGCGGCAGTGAGACCACCCGCTACACCGCCAAGGACCTCATCCCCCGGCTGATCGTCGGGTTCGTCACCGCGCACTTCTCACAGCTGTGGTGCGGCATGCTCATCGACCTGGCCAACGCCCTGACCAGCGCGCTCACCACGCCGGTGGGGGACAGCGACGGGGCCCTGCGGGCGATCAAGACGCACATCGCCGCCGGGCAGGACAAGACGGCGCTGCTGCTGTTCGTGATCTGCGTGGCGATCATCGCCGTCCTGCTCGCCGGCACCGCGTTCAGCGTGATCGTCCGTTTCACCGTCGTGCTCGTCCTCACCGCCGCCGCGCCCCTCGCCCTGGCCTGTCACGCGCTGCCACACACCGACCCGCTGGCGCGCCTGTGGTGGCGCTCCTACACCGGTGTCCTCGCGGTGCCCGTGGTGCAGGGCTTCACCCTCTACGCCGGGCAGTGGATGCTCACCGACCCGCAGCACCTGTTGCCCATGCTCGGCCTGCCGGTCGAACCCGGCGGAGTGGTCAATTTGTTCGTCGTAATCGTCATGCTGTGGACGGCGCTGCGGGTGCCCACCCTCATGCGCCGTTACGTGGCCACAGGCGGCAGCGGCCGCGGAGTGAACATGCTCGGCGCGGCGGTGCGGGTGATCGTCGTGCAGCAGGTCACCCGCTCGGTCCCCGGCCTCGGCCGGGCGGTGAAGGCGGTGGGCCGATGAGCGCCCACGACTCCAGCGAGGCGGGGCGGGCGCGGATGCCCGGCGACGTCGACGCCCCCGACAAGGTCCTCTACGGGCTGACGTTCCGGCAGCTGGCCATCCTCGCCGTCGCCGCCCTGGCCTTCTACGGCGCCTGGCGGGCCCTGCATCAGGTCGTGCCCGCGCCGGTGCTCGTCGGCGCCGCCGTCGTCATCGGCGGCCTCGTCTTCGGCGTCGCTGTCGGCCGCCGCGACGGCCTGCCGCTGGACGTGTGGCTGCTCGCCGCCGTCCGTCACGCGCGGGCTCCCCGCGCGCTCTCGACAACGGACACCACGTCGAAGACACCGGACTGGGTACAGGCGCCGACGACGAAGGTGATGCTGCCAGCGCCGCTGAAGCTGCCCGCCGACGCCATCGACGACGGAGGGGAAATCCGACTCGGCGCCGCACGAGCGGCAATGGTCGCTACGACGAACGTCAACCTCGCGCTGCGCACCGGCGATGAGCACGCTGCCCTGGTCGACACCTTCGGCCGCTGGCTCAACAGCCTGTCGACCCCGACGCAAATCGTGGTATCGGCGCAGCCGGTCGACCTGCACTCGGCCGCCCGAATCCTCGCCCAAGCCGCCATGCGGCTGCCGCACCCGGCGCTGACCGACGCGGCCAGCGACCACGCCCGCTTCCTCGACGACCTCGCAGCGCGCAAGGATCCGCTGCGCCGGCAGGTCCTCATCGTCACCCGCACGAGCGCCGGTGAGCGCGGCGAGCACGCGGCTCGACGGCGCGCCGACGACACGGTCCGCGCTCTGTCCGGCCTGGGCGTCACCACCCGCGCCCTCGACGGGCCGGCGGCCACCGCGGCGCTCGCCGCAGCCGCCGACCCTTACCGGCCGCCCCGTCCCGGCGGCCTCGCGGCCCCCGACACCGTCATCACCTCAACCGCGCCTCATCAGCACGGAAGGAGCCGACCTACATGAAGCTGCGCCATCGATCCCAGCCTGCCGACGGTGGCTGCCAGCCGGACGGGCTGGCGGCCACCGTCGCCCCCGCCGCCGTCGAGGTCACCCCGCGGTTCCTGCGCGTCGGGGACGGCTACGCCGCCACCCTCGTGGTGACCGGCTACCCGGCCGAGGTCGGCCCCGCCTGGCTCGAACCCCTCCTGTCCTGGCCCGGCCGGCTCGACCTTGCCCTGCACATCGACCCGCTGCCCGCCCCGATCGCCGCAGCCCGGCTCCGCAACCAGCGGGCCCGCTTCGAGTCGTCCCGGCGGGCGGACGCGGAGCGGGGCAAGTTGCCCGACCCCTCCGTGGAGGCCGCCGCCGACGACGCCGCGGACCTTGCCCAGCGGTTGGCGCGTGGTGCGGCGAAGCTGTTCCGCGTCGGCCTCTACCTGACCGTGCACGCCCGTACCGAAGACGAGCTCCTCGAGGCGTGCGCGCAGGTGAAGGCCGCCGCCGCCTCGACGTTGATCGAGGTGCAGCCCGCCACGTGGCGGCACCTGGCCGGCTGGACGACCACCCTGCCCCTGGCGACGGATTCGCTGCAGGTGCGCCGCACCATGGACACCGCCGCCCTCGCCGCCGCGTTCCCCCTCGCCAGCGCAGATCTGCCCGCGCCGCTGCCCGGCGACCCGCCCGCCGACGGTGGGGTGCTCTACGGCGTCAACCCCGATTCGAGCGGGATTGTGTGGTGGGACCGCTGGGTCCAGGAGAACCACAACAGCGTGGTCCTGGCCCGCTCCGGAGCCGGGAAGTCGTACTTCGTGAAGCTGGAGATCCTGCGCAACCTCTACCAGCAGGTGCAGGTCGCCGTCATCGACCCCGAAGACGAATACCTCCGGTTGGCCGACGCAGTCGGCGGAGCCGTCGTCCGGCTCGGCGCCGCCGGCGTGAAGGTCAACCCCCTCGACCTGCCGGCAGGTGACTCCCGCCCTGACGTGCTCACCCGGCGCGGCCTGTTCCTGCACACCCTCATCAGCGTGCTGCTCGGGCAGCAGGCACCGCCGGCGGAACGGGCCGCCCTGGACCGGGCGATCCTCGCCGTCTACCGGGCCGCGGGGATCACCCCGGACCCGGCCACCCACCACCGGCCCGCCCCACTCCTGCGGGACCTCGCCGACTGCCTGCACGCCGACACCGACCCCGCCGCCCGGCAGCTCGCCGCCCGTCTCGCCCCCTGGGTTGAGGGTTCCTTCTCGGACCTGTTCGACGGGCCCACCACTACCCGTCTCGACGGGCACCTCGTGGTGTGGTCGCTGCGGCACCTGCCCGAGGAGCTCCGCGGCGTCGGCACCCTCCTCGCCCTCGACGCGATCTGGCGGCAGGTCGACGCTCCCGGCCGTATGGCCGCGCGGCGGCTCGCCGTTGTGGACGAGGCGTGGCTGCTGATGCGCGACGGTGAAGGCGCCCGGTTCCTGTTCCGCATGTCCAAGGCCGCCCGCAAACGAAACGCTGGCCTGACCGTCATCACCCAGGACGTCGCCGACCTCCTCGGCACCGACCTCGGCCAAGCCGTCGTCGCCAACGCCGCCACCCAAATCCTGCTCAAACAAGCCCCGCAAGCCATCGACGCCATCGGCGACGCCTTCCGGCTCACCGCCGGCGAACGCCGCCTACTCATCGCCGCCCGCGTCGGGACCGGCCTGCTCATCTCCGGCACCAACCGGACCAGCTTCGAAGCCATCGCCTCCCACGCGGAGCACCTGCTATGCACCACGACGCCGGGCGAGGTGGCCGACGTCGACGACGAAGGAGACGACCTGTGACACCACCCCTCATCAGGCACCTGCTCTCACCTACGCCAATGCCCAGCCCGTCCGCGCCGGGCACTGACGTCCTCCCGCCCCCGACAGGGCCGGCGCGGTGGCTGCTCGACGCCGCCGGCTGGGCGGCGCAGCGGCCCTGGCTGCTCGCCGTCGCCGCAGCCGCGCTTGTCGCCTACATCGCCGGCCGCAACCTCCTGCAACTGTGGCGGCACCACCGGCACGCCCACGGCGCCCGCCTCGTCACGATCGCCCCACCACCTGAGGTCGACCCTCACAGCGCGTCCGCGCTGTGGGCCAACCTCGCCGGCACCCTCACCCCATCCCGGCGCCTCCGGTGGCTCTACGGCAGCCCCCACGTCGCCTGGCAATACACCTGGACCGGTCGGCGACTGCTCATCGGTGTGTGGGTGCCCGGCACCGTCCCGCCCGGCGCGGTCGAAGCCGCCGTCCGTGCCGCATGGCCCGGCGCCGCCTGCACCACCGTCGACACCCCTGCCCCGCCCATCCCGCTCGACGTGCCAACGGTGGTGGGCGGATATCTGCTGCCCACCACCGCCGAATGGCTGCCCCTGCGCATCGACCACGACAACGACCCGCTGCGCGCGCTGATGTCCGCCGGCTCCCAACTGCGGGCCGACGAGCATGCCTGCGTGCAGGTCCTCGCCCGCCCCGCCGCACCCCGCCGCGGCTTGCGCGCCCGACGCGCCGCCGGCAGGCTGCGCGACGGCAAGACTGCCGTACCCGCCGTCAACCCGGCCACGCCGCTGCTGTGGCTCGTCGAGGCATTCCTACCCGGCCGCGCCTCCACCGCCCGTCGACCGTGGCCGACGAGCCGCCGCGAGCCGGGAGTGGAACGCGACGTGCGCGCCATCCTCGACAAGACCTCCCACCCACTGTGGGAGACCGCCATCCGATACGCCGTCGGCAAGGACAGTCGACGCGCCGGCACCGACCAGCGGCCACGGTTGAGGGGCATCGCCGACACCATCGCCTCATCGTTCGCCGTGTACTCGGGCCGCAATCGCCTTACTCCACGGGCCCGGATGCCCGCCGCCGCCGCGGTCCTCGCGCGGCGGCGCCTCGGCGCCGGGTTCCTCACCTCCACGCCCGAGCTGGCCGCGCTCGCCGCGCTGCCCCAAGATCTGGCCGTCCCCGGTTTGGACCGTGCGCGGGCGAAGTCCATGCCCGCACCGGTCGCCGTGCCGACCGGCGGGCGCGGCGCCAAGGTGCTCGGCAGCGCCGAGGTCGGCGGCCACGGCGTGGCCCTGTCCGTGCCGGATGCGAGGTATCACCTGCACGTGATCGGATCCACCGGCAGCGGGAAGACGACGCTGCTGGTCAACATGGCGGTCGATGACATCACCGCCGGCCGCGGCACTGTCGTCATCGACCCGCACGGCGACTTGGTCCTGGACATCCTCGACCGGCTTCCTGCCTCTGTCGCCGACCGTCTCGTCATCTTCGACCCGGACCAGCCGAATCCGCCGACCATCAACCCTCTCGCGGGGGATGACCCCGACCTGGTCGTGGACAACCTGGTGTCGATCTTCGGGAACATCTTCGCCAAAGCGTGGGGCCCCCGGATGGACGACGTCATGCGGGTCGCTTGTCTCACGTTGTTGCGTCACGCCAACGTCACCCTGCAGCACATCCCGCCCTTGTTGAACTCGGCGCAGTTCCGGTCGGCGATGACCGTCGACCTGGACGACCCGGCCGGCCTGTCCGGGTTCTGGCAGTGGTACGACGAACTCAACCCCGCTCTGCGCTCGCAGGTCATCGGCCCCGTCCTCGCCCGCCTCCGCGCGTTCCTCCTGCGCGACTTCGTCAAGCGCACCATGCGCTACCCGCGCTCAAGCTTCGACATGGGCGAGGTCCTCGACGGCGGCGCGCTGCTCGTGCGCATCCCGAAAGGTCAGCTGGGGGAGGACACCAGCAAGCTGCTCGGCTCCCTGGTCCTGGCGCAGGTGTGGCAGGCCGCCACCGCCCGCGCGCGCATCGCCCCCGACAAACGCCGGGACGCCACGTTGATCATCGACGAGGCGCAGAACTTCCTCACTCTCGCCAACAGCCTCGACACGATGCTCGCCGAGGCCCGCAAGTACCGGCTGTCCCTCGTCCTCAGCCATCAGGACCTCGCCCAGTTCCCGAAGGACCTCCTCGCCGCCGCCTCGGCAAACGCCCGCAACAAGGTCTACTTCACGTGCGCGCCCGAGGACGCCCGCGTCCTCGCCCGCCACACCCTGCCCGAGCTCGACGAGCACGACCTGACCCACCTCGACGCCTACACCACCGCGACGCGTCTCCTCGCCGACGGCCGCCAGACACCGGCATTCACCATGAAGACGCGCCCGCCGAAACCGGTGGTCGGGGAAGCGACCGCGATCCGGCAGACCGCCGCCGAAGCCATCAAACCCCAGGACACCAGCGCCATCGACGCCCTCGTCGACCGGTTCTCCCGCCCAGACAAGAGCGACCGGCCCACCGGAGCGGACAGTGGCCACGCCAGGCGGAGCAGCCGCCATCCCCGCCCCGCCTGACTGCCAACCACCGTGTGGCCGACACCGTCGCCGTCAGGGCGGCGGGGGCTGATCCGGCGGCCTGCGTGGGCTTTCCATGACGCCTTCCTCTGCGGCTTCACCGCGCCTTCACCACCTCTCACGACCTCCCGACCGGCTCCGCGGCCGTGTCCGGCTGTCAGCGCAGCACACCGCCCGTGAGGACCTCCGCTGAACGGCGGTGACATTTCCAGACTCCCTCCCCATGGGAGGGAGTCTCTCTTCGTCTACTCCCTGAGGAGATCCCTCGTGTCCCGCGAATCCACCAACCCCGAGTCCCGCCCGGCCCGCTCCCCCTCCAGCAAACTTCAGCGGCTGGCCCACCTGCGTCGGCTGACCCTGCGCGACCGTCAACTTCTAGCCTGGCTCGCCGAGCACTACGTGCTGTCCACCGCCCAGATCGCCACGGCCCTGTTCCCGTCGCCGCGCTCCGCACGGCTGCGCCTGGCCGCCCTGCACCGCATCGACGCCGTGCACCGCTTCGTCGACATCACCACCGGCGACGGCCAACACCTCCACACGCTCGGCCCCCTCGGCATGCTGGTGCACCCCACCACCTACAGCGACCCGGAACACCCTGATGCCCGGCCGCCGCGCTCCAGCATCGAACGCACCGAACGCATCATCGGCAGCCCCCGCCTGCGGCACCTGCTCGGCACCAACCAGCTCTTCATCGACCTGCACGCCTACACCCGCACCGACCCCAGCGCGAAACTGGCACGGTGGTGGTCCGAGCAGCACGCCACCACTGCGTACACCCTCGCCGGTATCCGCCCCGACGGCCACGGCATCTGGTCCGCGGCCGGCCGCACCGTCGGGTTCTTCCTCGAGCACGACAACGGCACCGAACCCCTCGCCAGGGTGCTGCGCAAGCTGCGCGGCTACGAACGCCTCGCCGAATTCGGCCCCCGCTACCCCGTCCTTCTACGGGTGCCGACCCGGCGCCGCGAAGCCCACCTCCTCGACGCCCTCGCCGGCGTGCCCACGGTCATGCCCGTGGTCACCGGCCTGCACGACGAGCACCCCGCCGGCCCCGCCTGGACCCTCGCCGCCGAGCCCGGCTCACGTCGGTGGCTGCACGAACTGCCCTCCGACCACGGCCCCCGCAACACCGCCACGAACCCCCACCGCTACACCGATCCCGACGGCGGCCCCTGACACCCAGGTCCCCCGCTCACAGCGCAGGTCGCGGCCCTGCCGCACCCCCAGTTCCTTGCTGACTGTCACACCGCAAGATCGGCTGTGAGTGGATCGACCACTCACAGCGCGAACCGCCTCACCCGCCAGACAGCGGCTGTTGATCTCTCACGGTGCAGGTCAACCGCCTTTCCTGCCGCTGTTGCCGCTGGGATGCGCTGTGAGTGGCAGCCGCTACCTTTCCGGCAACACCACACCCCAGATATCGCTGCACCCCGGTTCGGTCCCACCTCAGGGATCCCCCGCCGCACAACAGCGGTACGCGACGCCCACCCGCTTCGGCCGGTCGGCACGCGGCCCGCGCGGCGGCCCCTCGAGGTCGCACCAGCCACCCGCACCACCTCTTCGCTTCCGCCTTGATCCGACCCGCGCACCCGGTGGGCCGGTCATTCCTGCGCGCCCGCGCACCCATCGAAGGAGGACAGCCGTATGTCCACTGTCAACGGCACCCCGCTGACCCGCCACGGCAGCCGTGTGCCAGCCATCCAGGTACGACCGGTCTCGGTGAAGGCGGCGCCCGTGCCCGCGCCCCGCCCGGTTCCTACCCGGGCCGCCACCAACGCGCGGCCACCTGTCACGCCGGCCCCGACCATCGCCACGATGGTCATCTGCCTGCCTGACGCGCTGCCTGCCGAGGCACTCAGCGGCTCCCAGCTCGACACCCACTTCGGTGTCACCGGCGCTCTCGCGCCCCTGTTCTGGGCGGTCGCGCAGCTGCGCGTGTGGCAGCGCCAGCAGATGATCGGGCTGCGCAAGGGCAGGCCCGCGCCGTGCGCAGGCGGACCGGTGCGGCTGCTCGACCTGCACGGGATGCGCCACGCGGCCGCTGTCGGCGCCGGGATCCGCTACCAGATCTGGCAGCAGGTCGTGCACGGCACGAGACCCGCCACCCCGTGGCCGGTGTTCGAAACCCGCCACCTCACCGACCCCTACCGCTACCCCCTCGACACGGCGATCGCGGACTTCCACGCCCAACCCCGCGTCCACGCCATGCGCCTGCACGCCGCCACCGCTCCCGGCCCCGGCCAGCCCGGCGTCGGCGAGCTGGAGATGTATCAGGCGGGCCAGATCGCCTACCAGCATTACCGCGCCGCCAGCACCATCGCCGGCGACGCGATGCTCACCGCCGACGGCCGCAAGCTCGCCCCGGCCAGCGACGCCCTCGCCCACCGCATCACCTACCTCGAGCAGGCCCTGGCCCACCTCGACACCCTCGACCCCGATCAACGGCTACTCGCCGTCGCTCTCTAACCCTCACCGCCCACGCCCCGGCGCCGAGCGCACCGGAATCCGCTGCAGGCCCAACCCCAAGCTGTGGGGCACCAGCGATCGGTCCATGCCGCGTCAACCCGGCGGGCCGGCTTTCCTCTGGGGCTGTCGACGCACCGCAGCTGCCTCAACGGCCAGCTGCCGCACCGCCTCACACAGCTCTACAGGCCGGGCGCCCCAGGCGTGGGGCGCCCTCTCCCGCCTGGCCTATACAGGCCGCCGTGTTCCTCTTTCAGCCCGCTTCATCGGCAGGAGGTCCTCCTCCCCCACGGTGTCGGCATCGAAGACGTGCTGCCCCGTGCGGAGTACGCCATGGCCTGCCCGGCCCACCACCTGACCGGGGCGCAAGTCCCCGCGGCCGAGCGCAGCGAGCCGGCCCTGGCTGGCATCTCCCGCCGACGTCGAGTCCTCGTTCTGACCGCACCCAGCCGCCGCCCGCCGGCCGATCACTCATTCCTTCCCACGCACGCCCGCCACGCCCCGGCTGACAACCGACCGCGGCGCGAATCTCGAGGGGATGTCCCGAGATCTGGTCATCGCACTTGATCAGCGACGCGGTCGAAGCGTGGATCACTGCTGACCTCCACACCAGAAAGGACGTGCCCATGACGGATGCAACGCAGCCCGTGCCGGCGCACACGATGTTCACGGTCCTCGCCGCGCTCAGCGAGCTCGGCGAGGCCACTGCCACGGCCGTGGCCGAGCACGCCGGGCTCGGCTATTCCACGGCGACGGCGAAGCTGCGCGCTTGGGAGAAGACCGGGCAGGCCGAGCGGTTCCGCAGCGACGACAACCGCGCCATGTGGCGGTTGACCGAAACCGGCCGCACCACCACCGCCACACCACCATCCACCCAGGGGGCGGCTGACACGCCACCCGGCGGGACCGCTGTCGCCACCTCGGACACCGCCACCCCGACCGATCCCCCCAGCACCGTCGACAGGCCTGAACGGGACGGCGAACCCCCTGTACCGGCAGCCCGGGACACGGACAGTGCGTCCCCCGCCCTGGCTTCCACCGGCGGCGCACCTGCGCCCCTGGACACAGTCACGTCTTCCAGTAGCGGCGACGAGCAGCCGTCCTCGGGAGAGGCGGGCCACGACCGTCAGCAGTCCGACGCCGCGCCCGACGACGCCGAGACCGAGGCCGAGGCAGGGGGCGAGTCGAACTCCGACCCGCAGGGGCAGGCAGCCGCGACGGGGAACAGCCGCCGGGTGAAGGGCTCCCTGCGGGGTGCGGTACTGGACATCCTCGAAGCCCACCCCGACCGGCAGTACAAGACCAGTGAGCTGTGCAAGCTCATCGACGCCGCGAACGCCGGCAGCGGCGCGAGGAAAGCCAGCCAGGGCGCGGTGTACAACGCGGCGATCAAGCTGGCCGCCGCCGGCACGGCCATGCAGACCGTCGAACGCCCGGCCACCTTCCAACTCGCCCCCGCCGCCGGCGGCCGGTAGTCCCACTCGTCAGGCAGCCCGAGGGCGGGCGTCGAAGTTTGGCGACTCACGCCCGCCCCCGGTGCTCCTTCGTATACAAGGAGCGTTCCGAGTGTCTCCCATCCTGCAAGGAATCGTCACCACCGTCGGCGGGATCCTCGCCGGCCTCGCCCTCGCCAGCGCCCTCCTGTGGCGTCAACAGCAAGCCCTCGAAGTCGCCCGCTACCAGGCCAGCCACGACGAGATCACCGGGCTGCCCAACCGGCGGCTGTTCCTCACCCGACTGCGCGCCGCCCTCGCCGACCGGGCGGCGGTCGGGGTGGTGCTGCTCGACCTCGACGGGTTCAAGACCGTCAACGACACCCTCGGCCACGACACCGGCAACATGCTGCTCGCCCACGTCGGCCGGCTCCTCGCCGCCCTCGACGCGCCGGTGGAGATGGCCGCGCGGCTGTCCGGCGACGAGTTCGCCCTCCTCGTGCGCGGCGACCACGAGGACGTGGCCGCCGCTGCCCGCGCCGCATGGCAGGCCATCGGCGCCACCCCCTTCCCGCTCAACAGCGGCGAGGTCAGTGTCAGCAGCTCCGTCGGCTACACCCACAACCCCGCCTACCTGTCCGCCAACCCCCGTCAGCTGCTCGCCGAGGCGGACGCGGCGATGTACCACGCGAAGCGTTCCGGTACCGGTGTGTACGGCCACCGTCCCTTGGCCGCCTCAGTGGGGCGTAGCCGCGACCGCCACCACCACTGACAGATCTGACGCCTTGAGGGCCCCGCAACCACCCGGTTGCGGGGCCCTCCCCCCTTTTCCGCCCTGACAAGGGAGACCCCTGTGCTGTCCTTCACCGCTGTCCACGCCCTGGCCGGTTGCCTCCTGGCGACCGACGTCGACGCCGACACCCTCGGCTGGGGCCAGCCCCCGACGCTGCTGCTCATCCACACCCGGCCCCTGCACACGGCCTCGCCCGCGCACGCTTTGCGCAGCGTGGAATTCCCGCTGCGCCGCGGCGACCTGCTCGCTGATCCCGCTGGCCTGCCTGCCCTGCTGCACCGCCTCGCCGCGGGCTTGCGCCAGCCCCACGCGTCAACGCCCT
This sequence comes from Micromonospora sp. NPDC007230, assembly GCF_042869115.1. Classification (NCBI taxonomy): domain Bacteria; kingdom Bacillati; phylum Actinomycetota; class Actinomycetes; order Micromonosporales; family Micromonosporaceae; genus Micromonospora; species Micromonospora sp. NPDC007230. The sequence goes on from NZ_JBIAFE010000030.1 coordinate 67,152, forward strand.
ACCAGGCCACCCTCGACACGATCGTCCGCCTGATCCGGGCGACCGAACCCGATGCGCGGCTGCTGGCGTGGGCCGCCTGCTACGACGACATCCGCACGATCGACGGCGCGCCACGGCAGGCCCGCCGCATCGACGCCGTCGACACCGACGGCCGCCTCTACCAGCTCACCCATCCGCGCGGCGATGACCACCCGCTGCTGCTCATCGACGACACCCCCGACCCGGGCGACGTTCCCGCCACCTACCCGGGACTGACCGCTCTGCTCACCGCCACCGCCCAGCCGAGCAGCAGCAGCGGCCGCGGGGGGCGTGGCATGACCGGCCTGCGACGGCGACCTGACGCCACCGACGAGGAGCCGATCTTCATCACGTGGGGGCCTGACGGGATGTCACTGCGCTGCCGGGTGTGCGGGGCCGTCGACGAGTTCGTCCAGGACGAGATGCCGTCCATGGCTGGCTTTGGCGAAGACACCTACATCCGCTGCAGCCGCTGCGGATCGGTCGAGACCAGCGACCCGATCTTCGGCTGGCGTGCCAAGCCCGCGCCTTGGCCGGCACCGCAGCGACAGGACGAGCCGTGACCGTCCCGTCGAGCGTCTCGGCCACCGGTCCGCGCACCTCGTGCCCTCCCATTCCCGCATCTGCTGCGAAGGAGACCTGTCCCGTGAGCACCCACTGCTTCGTCGGCACCACCGATTCCGCGAACCCTCACCTTGTGCACGCCCGGTTCGTGCGCTTCGGCGGCCACCCAGGCGTCGTCGTGCCGGCCCTCGCCGCGATCTGGGTCGGCCACGCCCGCCGCGACGCCCCAGCGCTGAACTCCGCGATCCTCGCCTCCGACTGGGAGTACCTCGACCCGGCTATCACCGCCGCCACCGAACCGGGGTTCGGCGGGCAGCGCCCGGTACCCGGCGTCGGCATGACCCTCGCCAGCACCACCGACGGTGCCATCGAGACGCCGGAACCGGTCACCGTGTTCCCCCTGTCCCACGCCCGGCACCTCGACGCGGAATGGATCTACCTGATCGACCCGCTCACCGCCACGGTCGCCGTGCACACCGACGACGGGCAGCATCTGGCCCGCTACCGGCTCGCCGGCTGCCTGCCCCCGTCACCGGATGCCACCTGCACCCCCGCGAGCCGCTCCCCCGCAGCCCGCTACGCCCCGCAGCCTTCGCCTGGAGCCCTGCGGTGAGCGGGCGTGGTCTCGCCGCCATCGTCGCCGGAGTGCTCGCTGTGCTGATGCTGTGCGCGGGCGGGGTCGGAATGCTGTTCACCGGCGGTGGCACCGCCACGGCCGCGTGCAGCGGCATCATCGGCCCGGGCCGGCAGCCGTTGCTGCCCACCGTCACCATGTCCCCGCCCGCCGCCGACGTCGGGGGCTGGACCGGCGAGCAGGTCACCAACGCCGCGGTGATCGTGTCCGTCGGCGTCGAGCTCAAGGTCCCGCCCCGAGGCTGGGTCATCGCCCTGGCCACCGCCATGCAGGAGTCCACCCTGCGCAACCTCCCCGGCGGGGACCGCGACTCGGTGGGGCTGTTCCAGCAGCGCCCGTCCCAAGGCTGGGGCACACCCGCTCAACTACAGGACCCGCGTTACACAGCCGGCAGGTTCTACCGGGCGTTGCTGGCCGTCGACGGTTGGCAGGCCATGCCGTTGACCGACGCTGCCCAAGCGGTGCAGCGCTCCGCCTACCCCGGCGCCTACGCGAAGTGGGAGGACGATGCGATCGCTCTGGTCCGCGTCCTTGCCGGCGGCACCCCCGCCGGGCCTGTCGCAGGGGGTCTGGAGCAGGCGATGAGCAACCCGCTGTGCCTGTTCGACGCAGGTGACGGCCAGCCCGGCGGTGAGCAGGTGCCGCTGCCGGCGGGGTTCACCCTGCCGGCGGGCACGCCGGGGCCGGTCGTGACGGCGATCGGCTGGGCCCTGGCGCAGCTCGGCAGCCCGTACACCTTCGGCGGGGACTGCACGGCACCGCACTCCGGCATACCCGCCCGCCAATGCGACTGCTCATCGCTGATGCAACAGGCCTACCGGGCCGCCGGCATCAGCCTGCCCCGCACCACCGGCGACCAGATCCATGCCGGCCGGCCGGTCACCGACTACCGGGACCTGCGGCCGGGGGACCTGCTGTTCATTCCCGGCAGCCGCGGCACCACCGCCAAGCCCGGGCACGTGGGCCTCTACCTCGGGCAGGGGCTGATCGTGCAGGCGCCGCACAGCGGCGACGTCGTCAAGATCAGCCGCCTGTCCGCGTGGGCCGCGCACCTCGCCGCCGCGCGCCGCGTCATCGGCTGAACCACCGCTGTAGGTTCTCACCGCCGATGACGGTTTATCATGGTCTTGGCGGACAGACAGACTGGCGGATCCGCCATGATCGCGAGAAATCGATGGGCGTGGCACTGAAGGTCGTCACGGCCGGCGGCGTAGCGGGACGCGTCCAGGGTGTCCGTGGCCGGTCAGCGCTTCGATGCCGGAGCACCAGAGGCGTCCATTCCCGAGCAGCCGGCGGCGCTTGTGTCACCCGTCGTCGTCCGGCAGATCGGGCAGGGCCAGGCACAAGGCGTCCAGAGCCGCCGTGAAGGCGTGGTCTGGCGGTGTTCCGTACCCGATGACCAGGCCGTCGCGCCGTGGCATCGTGCTGTCGGGGTGACGGTAGAGGCCCAGCCCCTCGACGGTCAGCCCCTGCATACGGGCCGCGCGCAGGGCCGCCTCCTCGCTGTCGTCGGGCAGGTCGAGGACGGCATGCAGTCCTGCCGCTATGCCGCGGACCTTCACGTGCGGAGCCCGCTCGGCGATCGTGCCTACCAGCAGATCGCGGCGGCGCCGGTACTTTTGCCGCATGTGCCGCAGGTGCCGGTCGTAGGTACCGCAGGCGATGAAGTCGGCCAGGGTGAGCTGGTCGGTGACGCTCGACCACAGCTCCCGCGGCCCTTTCGCGGCCAGGACGTCGTCGACCAGCCAGCCCGGCGTCACCATCCAGCCGAGCCGGAGCGCCGGTGACAGGCTCTTGCTGACCGAGCCGATGTAGACGACCCGGTCCGGATCGAGCCCTTGCACGGCGCCGACCGGTTGCCGGTCGTAGCGGAACTCGCCGTCGTAGTCGTCTTCCACGAGCAGTCCGCCGCAGGAGCGGGCCCAGTCGATGACTGCCGTCCGGCGTTCCGGATGGAGCGGGCCGCCGGTGGGGAACTGGTGGGCCGGCGTGAGCATGGTGGCCCTGATACCCGTTTCCGGCAACTCGTCCACGAGCGCTCCGTGCGCGTCGACCGTGAGCGGGACGGTGGCCAGGCCCGCGTCCTCCAGCAGTTCCCGGTGGAAGCCGAGCCCGTAGGACTCCACCGCGACCGGGCCTTCTAGTACGCGGCCCAGTAGCTTGAGCGCGTGGGCGAAGCCTGAGCAGATCACGATCCGGTCGGGCTCGGTGCGTACACCCCTGGCGCGGGCCAGATACTCCGCGAGCGTCTCGCGCAGCTCCGGCCTCCCGCGTGGATCGCCCACGCCGAAGGCGTCGTTGGGGGCCGCGGCCAGGGCCCGGCGAGCGGAGCTGAGCCACGCGGCACGGGGGAAGGCCGCCGCGTCCGGCGAGCTCGGCATCAGGTCGTGCAGGACGCGGCGGTGAGCAGGGCGCTGTGGGCGGGGCGCCCGTTCCGTCGGCAGGGGTTCGGCACGTCGGGCGACCCGGGTCCCGGAGCCCGGGCGGGCGGAGAGCCAGCCCTCCTCGACGAGTTCGGCGTAGGCGTCGGCGACGGTGTTGCGGGCGATGCCCAGGTCCTGGGCGAGCGTGCGGTACGGCGGAAGCCGGGTACCGGGGGTCAGCCGGCCGCAGCGGATGGCTTCCCGCAGGGCGTTCATGAGCCTGCCACGCAGGCTGCCCTCGCCGGAGAGTTCGAGGTGGAGGTCGGTTCCGGCGGCTCGCTCCGATGCGTCCTCGGAGGCTCCGGGCGCAGGAGCATTGACCCATGTTTCTGGCATGAAAATGAACCATACCCCAGGCCATTTCCGCTCCTAGGGTCGAAGCATGACAACGTTCCAGGTACCTCAGCGCATGAACTTCTCCACCGTCGCCCCCAAGGTCTTCAAGGCGGTCCTCGCCCTCGACTCCGCCGCCCGCGACGGACTCGACCCCGTACTACTCGAGCTGGTGCAGATCCGCGCCTCGCAGGTCAACCGCTGTGCGTACTGCATCGACTACCACACCTCCGACGCCCGTAAGGCGGGGGAGAGCGAGGAGCGGATCTACCAGCTCTCCGCCTGGGAGGAGTCCAGCCTGTTCACCGAGAAGGAGCGGGCCGCGCTGGCCCTGACCGAGGCCGTCACCCTGCTCCGGGAGGGCGTGTCGGACGAGGTCTACGGGGAGGCCGCGAAGCACTTCGGCGAGTCGGAGCTCGCCCAGCTCATCGCGCTCATCTTCACCGTCAACGCGTGGAACCGCATGAACGTCACCACGCGCAAGACGCCCGGCACACAGTGACCGACCGCTCTCCTGCGGGTGGTGGCCCTCCTGCCGTGGCCACCACCCGCGGCCTCTCATGACCCCAATCCTGACGAAGGGCTGATGTAGCCGTGACCGCCGTCGACATACCGGTGCCAGCCACCGGCCGTTCGCCCGTCAAGGGTTGGCTCGCCGTCCTCGCCGTGACGCTGGGCATCTTCTCCCTGATGACCTCCGAGCTGCTGCCCGTGGGCCTGCTGACGCCGATCGGTTCCGCGCTGGAGGTCTCCGAGGGCACCGCGGGACTGATGGTGACCGTTCCCGGTGTGGTCGCCGCCATCTCGGCGCCCCTGGTCACCGTGGCCACCGGCCGTGTCGACCGCCGCGTCGTGCTGGCAGTCCTGATCGGTCTGGTGGGCCTGGCCAACCTGGCCTCCGCCTTCGCGGACAGCTTCGCGATCGTCCTGGTCGCACGTTTCCTGATCGGTATCAGCGTTGGCGGTTTCTGGTCCCTCGCCGGCGGCATAGCACTGCGGCTGGTCCCGGAGAAGCACGTTCCGCGGGCCACCGCCGTGATCTTCGGTGGCGTGGAGACCGCGTCCGTCCTGGGAGTGCCCACCGGGACGATCATCGGTGATCTCAGCAGCTGGCGTACCGCGTTCGCCGTCGTGGGCATCCTCGGACTGGTCTCCCTGGCCTGCATCCTCTTCCTGATGCCGAAGGTGCCGGCCGAACAGACCATCACTTTCTCCGACCTGCCGAAGGTATTCAAGGGCAACGCGGGCGTGCGGGCCGGGATCGTGATCACCTTCCTGGTGATCACCGGTCACTTCCTGGCCTACACGTTCGTCCGGCCGGTCCTCCTCAACGACGGCATCGGCGACCGCCTGATCGGCGCCTTGCTCCTCACTTTCGGCATCGCCGGGATCTGCGGCAACTTCATCGCGGGGGCGCTCGTGGCCAACAGGCTGCGGCAGATCGTAGTAGGCATCTCCGTGGTCCTCGCCGTGGCCATGCTGCTTCTCGCGCTGGTCGACACCGACACCGTCACCGCGGGCGCCATCATGCTCTTGTGGGGCCTGGGTTACGGGGCGGTACCGGTCACCTTCCAGACCTGGATCCTGGACGCCGCGCCGGACGCCACCGAGGCCGCCTCCTCGCTGTACGTCTCCACGTTCAACCTGTCCATCGCGCTCGGCGCCCTCTTCGGCGGCTTCGCCGTCGACGGCATCGCCACCACGAGCGTGCTGTGGATCGGCGCAGTGCTCGCCGTCCTGACGCTGGTCGTGGTGGGCGGAGCCCGCCGCACCGCGGCGGCCTCCGCCGAGTGAGGTGCCGGGCCGACCGGCCCGGCACCCCTGAACGGCCCGCCCCCCGTGCCGAATTCCCCCGCGTCACGGGGGCCGGGCTCCCGTTATCGTTTTTCGCGGTCCTGGGCGGCCTCGATGAGCTTCAACGCCATCGCTGCTATCTCGGCCGCGAACATCCGCTCATCGGCATGAGTGCGCACCGGTTGCACCACTGCGCCGACTACAAACAGTAGGCGGGGCGGGCGACCTACTCGATCATGCTGGGGCCAGCTATAACCGGCCCGTCCGAGAGGGGCCAGCCTTGTCCGTCATGACCAGCTGGCAGACCGGGCTTATCGGCTTTTTCCTCGCCGGGCTGATCATCTCCGGTATCACCTCGCCCGTCGGCGTGTCCGGCGCCGTGTTCCTGCTGCTGGTCCAGCTCAGCCTGCTGCACGTGCCCCGCCCGGTGATCATGCCGACCAACTTGCTGAGCTAATCCAAGGTATTGCGCCAATCCGGGCTTGAGCTCTCGCCGCAACGGCAACTGAGCCAGGGTCCAGAACACCGGCGCAGCCCATGCGACCGCGCCTTCTGGCCAGCAGGCGGCACCAGAATGTCTACCCACACTTCTTTCTCGGCGCCCGTCGGCGGCCAATAGCTCACCCTGCCCCAAACGGCAGCGGCAACGCCATGACAGCGCTACGGCAGCGGCACCGTCAACACCCCGCCGCCCAGGCTCACCAAAAGGCCGATCGAAGAAACCGCCAGACAGGTGAGAAGACCACGCCGACAAACCGATGAGACGGCAAGCCGACGAGCGAGGTGAGCCGACAACGAGCCGCCAAGATCAACGAGGACCTGCAACCGCATCCACAAACCGCGGATCCCGTCGGCCAGGGCGGCCCTCTGGGCGCCGACCGCTGCGGATCCCCATCCTTCAGAGAGGACATCACCGTGACCGACACGGACCACACCAGCAGCAGGAAGCAACCGGGGACTCGGCCCGAGGACCACACGGACTGGGTCGCCCTGGGCCGCCGGCTGCAGAACATCCAGAACACCCTGGTCCACCACGACGAGACCCCGCGCTACGGCGACGACTACTACGCCGAGGCGCTGCGCCGGCTGCTGAGCGACTCCCGCTCCGGCTGGATCAGCACCGCGGAGCACCAGTGGCTGCTCGACCTGCACACCCACGTGGACCGGCGCAACGTGCAGGAGGCGAACCGGCGGGCCCGTGAGGCGCGCGCCCGCTACGCCACCGCCTCCCGCAAGATCCGCGCTGAGCTGGCCGGGTGGCTGCGCCGGGTCGCCAATGAGCGGACCGTGCCGGCCCGCTACCGCCGTGAGGGGGTGCTGCTCGCCGCCGACTGGCTCGACCCGGCCACCTCCGCATCCCCGTACGCCAGGTCCCAGACCAGCGCCGTTTCCCGTAGCCCTCAGCTGGCGCCCGTTTCGCCGGTCGGCTCGGACGTGCTGCTGGCGTTGCGGAACGCGGGTGAGCGTGAGGGACGGCTCGCGGTGGGCTGGTGGCAGCAGCACGCCCTCGAGGGACGCGGCGCGTCCGAGCAGGCGCAGACCGCCCGGACGGTTCTGGACGGCATCGACAGCAGCGACGACGGGGTCCTGGCGGCGTTGCCCCGCTTCGACGTTGCCGGCTACGACGCCGACCGGTACCAGGCCCACGCGCCGGCCGGCGCCCCGGGCTGGTCGGAGCTGCCCGGCCACGATCAGGCGCTGGTGGTCGACGCGGTGCGGGACGGGTTCACCGACGCCGTCCGCGACGGTGTCGCCGTCCGCTGCCGCGCCGTGCTGACGGCGCGGGAGGGGACCCGATGACTTACCAGTCTGGCGAGCGGGTGGTGCTTGAGCACACCAGCGACCCGCACACTCTTCTGCGTCCGGGTGACGAGGGCACGGTGCGCCACTACAACCCGGATCAGCAGGTCCTCGAGGTGAACTGGGACAGCGGTTCCCGTCTGTCGATGCTTCTCGAGGCCGGTGACCGCGTCCGGCGGCTCCCCGCCGACAAGACCGGCGGCCCAGGTTGGGAGCAGGTGCTCGACGGCTTGCGGATCGCTGGCGCGGCGGCTGGCCGGGACGCAGCCGTATTGTGCGCGCAGAACCTCATCGGCGGGAGGGCGACCGGCGACGTCCGCGAGGTCGCGCGGCAGGTGCTGGCCGGCATCGACGACGTGGACCCGCCCGTCATTGACGGGCTGCCCGCCGCCGACCGGTACGTCCTCGCCGAGGACCGCGACCGGTATGCCAAGCACGCCCCGCAGGGTGGCCCGGCGTGGGAGGACCTGACCGCCCGCCAGCGCGACCAGACGCGGCGGGCGTGGTGCGAGGGGTTCGACGACGCCGCCGAAGCCGAGGTGGCCCGGCAGTGCCGGATCGTGCTGCACCCGCACGGCGACGACCGGGACATGAGCCACCTGACTCCCGACCGGGTGCGCCTCGGCGGGCCGGGCGTCTTCGCCGGGGACTGGGCGTGGGCGCCGGACGGCGACGGGGAAATGCGGATCCCGGTCGGGTTCGTCGGCACCCTGGTGGACACGTGGAACGGGTGGGCGGTGTTCACCTGTACCCGGCAGGTAGCCGAGGCGATCGTCGCCGACCAGCGCGACGCCCGCGACCGCTACCGCCGCCACGTTGCCGGCGAGGGCATCAGCGGCCAGCGGCAGGACCGGATGGTCGACGAGTCCATGGCGCGGCTGTGGTTCGACGGCGACGTCATCGTCGCCGACGAAACCCGCGTGCACGACGACCCGGACGCGACCGAACGGATCAGCCCCGACTCGGATGGCCAGTACATGGTGATGGGCCGGGCCTGGACCTGGCTGCCGGTGCACCCGTACGACTGCGACCGCATCGCAGGTGACATCCCCGCCCCGCCCTCCCCCGTCAGCACTCCACCTACGCCGACCAAGGGGGCACCTGATGCCTGACGACCTGACTGACGAGTTTGGCGAGTACGCCCACGAGGAGATCCTGCAAGCCCTTGTCCTGAGGCTGCTGAGCAGCGCCGACCTGGACGAGCTGTGCGACGACGTCGACCTGCCGCAGCTCACCTACGACGACGGGCTGCCGGTGACGATCATGTCGGCGCGCACGTACCGGGACGCGGGGGTCCTGACTCTGGACCGCGGGGTGTGGCTGGAGCTGTCCGACGGCAGCGTCTTCGGCCTGACCATCGGCATTTCTCGCCGCCCCCGCGGTGAGGTCACCCTGCGCCGCAGGTAACCGCACTGACGCACCGCGCCGGATCGACTTGATCAATCCCGGTGCGGGTGCGTTCCTTGTCGTCGCCCACCACCCGGTGGCGGCGGCATCACCGAGCCGTAGCCCTCTCGGGCTGCCTGTTGAGCGCCTCACGGAGCTTGCCGGTCGTCCTGCCAACGGGGCCCGGCCCGTCAACCGCCCCGTCTCCACTGCGCGGACACCGCACCAGCTTGCCCGCGCACCCGGAGACGGGGGTGCGCGGGCCCAATCCCAGATCACAGGAGGCCTGCATGGACCCTGCAACCCCAAGCCCAACCCCGATCGCCGGCGACGCCTCTCCCCCGCCAGACCCGGGTGACGGCCGCCGGCCCGGCTACCTCTACCGCCAAGTGGCCGCTCACTTGGCCGCCCATCCCGATCAGGTGTTCAAGGTCGGGGAGCTGACCACGGCGATCGCCGCCCGCTCCACCGGAGCGGTGTTCGAAGCCCTGAAGAAAATGGCCGCCGCCGGGTACGCCGCGCACCAGACGGGCCCGCACCGGTTTCAGATCACCCAAGCCGGGATCGACGCGGCCGGGGCGATGCCACCGCCCGCCCCGCGCACACCCCGCAGCGGCCGAGGGGCAGGTCGGCGGCAACCCGTCGCTCGCCCCAACGGTGACCTGTACTTCCCCCGCAAGCTCGCGGGCGCCACCGACGTGGACGTGCTGCGCAGGCTGCGGGAGAAGCGCATCCCCGTGCTGCTGTACGGGCCGCCCGGCACCGGCAAGACCGCCCTCGTCGAAGCCGCCTTCCCCGACCTGCTCACCGTCGCCGGGACCGGGGACACGGTCGTAGAGGACTTCCTCGGCAACTTCATCCCCCTCCCCGACGGCGGGTTCGAGTTCGTCTACGGCCCCCTCGTCACCGCCATGCGCGAAGGGCGGGCGCTGCTGGTCGACGACGCCACCCTCATCCCACCGAAAGTCCTCGCCGTGCTCTACCCGGCCATGGACGGCCGGCGGGTCATCACCATCCCCGGCTACCGCAACGAACGCGTCGAAGCCGTCGACGGGTTCTACGTCATCGCCGGCCACAACCCCGGCGTACACGGCGCGATCCTCACCGAGGCCCTCGCCTCCCGGTTCGACGTGCACGTCGAGGTCACCACCGACTGGGACCTCGCCCGCCACCTCGGCGTCCCCAACCCCGCCGTCCAAGCCGCCATCGCCCTCAACACCGACCTCGCCGCCGGACGCATCGGCTGGGCGCCGCAACTGCGGGAGCTGCTCGGCTTCGCCCGCGTCCGCAAAACCCTCGGCCTCGCCGCAGCCGTGGCGAACCTCGCCGGCCGCGCCCCCACCGACGACCGCGAGCAGGTCCTCTCCGCGCTGCGGCAGCAGTTCGGCACCGACATCACCGCGCTGACCCTCGGCAAACAGCGCTGACAAGGAGACCCTGATGCCTCACCCTCACAGCCACCTGCAGACCGGCCCGGCCGCGACCACGGCGGGTGACCCGGACTGGCAGGTGTGGAGCGACGCCTGGACCCGGCACATCCCGACCCTGACCGGCCGCACCGACCTGACCGTCACCGTCGCTCCCGGCGCCGGTGGCGGCGCCCCTGCCTGCTGCTACCCGGACGCCGGCCGCATCGAGGTCGACGCCACCTACATCGGCGCCCCCGACGTCGCCAACCCCCGCCGCGCAGGCCACAAACGCCTCGTCCCGACCGCGTACGGGCTGCTGGTGCACGAAGCCGCTCACGCCGCCCACAGCCTGTGGCGCACCCCGCCCGGCACCCCGGCTGTTGTCGCCGCCGTCACGGAGCTGCTGGAGGAGTCCCGCATCGAGTACCGGCAGCGCAGCCGCCGGCGCGGTGACCGCAGGTGGCTGCGGCACACCGTCACCACCCTGATCAGCCCCGACGACGGGGCTGTTGATGACCCGTGGCACGCCGCACACCTTGCCGGTCTTCTGCTGGCGCGGGTCGACGCCCGCATCCTCACCGCCAAAGACACCAAAGGAATCCGGGCCGCCATCACCACCGTCCTTGGGCGCAAGCGGCTGCTGCAGCTGCGTGACCTGTGGCGGCAGGCCCACAACGCCGACGACAGCGACGCCGACACCATGATCGACCTGGCGTGGCGGTGGTGCCGGATCCTCGACATCAACCCGCACCGCCAACCCCACACACCCGTCCCGGACGCGGGCGTGTTCGCCGGCCTGCTCGCCCAAGCGCTCACCGACTACCTCGCCCACACTGCCGGGCTCACGCCCGCGCAATACCGCGACCAGCAGCTCACCGGCCGGTTCTCCGCACCGGCCAGGTGGACCCGCCGCGACCCCACCGACGCCGAACACGCTGCCGCACGTCACCTCGCCGCCCAGCTGCGCCGCGCCCGCACCCACCAGCCCGAACCCGACACCCGACCCAGCCAGGTTCCGCCGGGACGACTGCGCACCCGCCACGCCATCACCGCCCACGCGCAGATCGCCGCCGGCACCCTGCCCACCGCCACACCGTGGGCGCGACGCACGCAGCTGCCGCCACCGAAACCAACCCTGCACCTGGGCGTCATCGTCGACGCCTCCTACTCGATGCACCCCTACGCGGCGCCGATGTCGTCGGCCGGGTGGATCCTCGCCCACGCCGCCGGCAGCAACCAGGCGGTCACCGCCACCATCGCCTTCGGCAGCAGAGCGACCCTGCTCGTGCCGCCCCGGCGTCGGCCCAGCCAGGTGCTGGAACTCGCTGCCGCCGGTGGCAGCAGGGCCTTCACCGACGCGGTGAAACTCGCCGACCAGCTCCTACAGCTGCGTCAGCCCGGCCGGCTGCGGATGCTCGCCGTCGTCTCCGACGGCGACCTGCCCGACACCGGTCCCGCTCAACGCCTCATCACCGCACTGCACCAGGCGGGCTGCCCGGTGCTGTGGCTACGCCCCGCCGACCTGCCGGGGCACACGTTCGCCCACACCATCACCATCGAGGTCGCCGACCCGGTGCAGGCGATCGGGCACATCGCCGACGCCGCCGTCACCGCCCTCGAGCACGCCTGACTGCTCAGGCCTCCGCGCTCGCCGAGCCCCTCGCGGTCCACCAGATGACTGGCCCGCACGGCGGTGAGCGGCAACCGGCTGAGAAGCCACCCCACCGTTATCGGCCGCATGCCCGGCCACTTCGCGCATTCCAGCCCGGGCACGGCCGATCAGCCGTGCCCGGGCCCTCATCTCGGAACAACAGGAGACATCGTGAGCGACCCGAACATCCCCCGGCTACCGATCACCTCAACCGGCGACCTGCTCACCGCCGTGCCCTACCTGCTCGGCTTCAATCCCATCGATAGCATTGTGATCCTCGGCCTCACCGGCGCCCGCGTCGTCGTAGCCAGCCGCACCGACCTCCCCCACCCCGGCGGCGTCGCCGCCTGGGCCGACGAATACACCCCGACGCAGATCCGCATGCTCGCCAACGTGTCGGCCACCCGCGCCATCGCCGTCGGCTACGGGCCTGCCACCACCGTCACCAGGGTCATGGACACCGTCATCCCGCGGCTGACCGCCGCCGGCATCGACATCTTCGACGCCCTGCGAGTCACCGATAGCCGCTACTTCTCCTACACATGCCAGGACCCCGCCTGCTGCCCCGTCGACGGGGTGCCGTTCGACCCGCGCCGCAGCGACATCACGCTGCACGCCATTGTCGCCGGCTGCCACGCCCTGCCCGACCGGGCCGCGCTCGTCGCCAGCGTCGCGCCCACCACCGGGCCGGCCCGAGTCGCCGTCACCCGCGCCACCGCTCACGCAAGATCCCGCCGCCGCGCCCTGATCATCCAGGCCGGACGTGACGGGCTGATCCGCGCCGGCGACGACGCCGTCCGGGATGCGTTCGCCCGCTACGCCGCCGAGCACACCCTCACCGACGACGAACTGGCCTGGCTCACCGTCCTGCTCCCCGTCCCGGCGATCCGCGACGCCGCCTGGCGGGCCACCGACGACAAACCCTGGCAGGTTGCCATGTGGGCCGACATCACCCGACGCGCCCACCCGCCCCTCGCAGCCCCACCGGCCAGCCTGCTCGCCTTCGCCGCGTGGCGCCGCGGCGAGGGCGCGCTCGCCTGCGTCGCCATCGACCGCGCTCTGGCCGCCCACCCCGGCTACACCCTCGCGCAGCTCATCGACCGGGCGCTGCGTGCCGGGTTGCCCCCGTCCGTGCTCGACGGCTGGCCCCACCCCGAACAGCCCACTGCCTGACCGCCTGCCCCGCGCATCCACCTCGACGCGCCGGGCGACGCCCTGACCACGACCGCACCCGCCGTCTGACAGAGGCGGCGGGTGCGCCCCCAAGTACGCCACGGAGGAACCGGAATGACCGAACCCACGGCGGCCAGCCAGGCACCGCCGATACTCGAATCCGTCCTGCGCCACGCCTGGGACGCCTTCCATCCCGGCCAGCCCGCCCCACTGGGATGGCTCACCCACACCACCACCCAAATCCAGGCCTACTTGGACGACCACCACACCGACCCGCAGACGCAGCCGCCGACCGTGCCCGCGGAATCGCTGCTGCAGCTGCGCAGCTGCGTGTGGCACGCGCTACGCGACGCGGTCATCTCACAAGACATCGACGTCGATGCCGCCAACCACGTCCTGGACGCCGTGGACCTGCCGCTGCTGCCGCGCCGCTGGCAGGTCCGCCTCATCTTGACCGTGGTCACCGAGGTGACGGCCACCAGCCGTGAGGACGCGTTCGACACCGCCGAAGCCGCCGTCGAGACCGCCCTCACCGGCGCCGAACTCGAAGTGGGACGGCCGTGAACGCGACAACGCCGACCCCGGAGAGCTCGACGTCACCGCAGCCGAATACCCAGGCCTCGACCAGTGACGAGCACAGCCGGCGTCCCTCGCATTGGCGTCCGCATCGCCATGGCGACGCCAGCCGCCCGCCCTGGCAACGGGCCGGCGACGGCCGTCCAGACAGCCGGCCGACGGCTGCCTCCTTACCGATCCGGCGCCCGCAGCTCCGGCCAGACCCGCGTGACCGGTCGGCGCGGAGGACACCCGCCCCGGCCGCCTGTGGCTGGTGATCCCAGAAGCCGGTCGGCGACTTGATCTAGGCGCAAAGTCGAGCGTCACTCGTGCGGCCGCCACCCCGGCGTACCCGACAGCGCACATCCCCACAGCGCTGGCCGGGGTGGCAGCCACCCAAGCCGACACCGCCCGCGAAGGGATAACCGATGAACCAGCCGCACCGCCGCCCCGTACCCCCCACCGTCACCGACGTGCTGCTGTGGCTGCTCGCCACCGATGTCGCTTCCGCTCACCTCCCCCACGCCCACCATCCCGGCCGCTGCGCCAACCTGCGCTGCGCCGGCCAGCCGTACCCGTGCTCGCCGGCACGCGACGCCCACCGCGCCTACCAGGCGGCGACCCGTCCCCGACCATTCGCACGAGGTCGGGCGCAAGTCGCTACCCCGGCCGCTGCCGCGCGGTACGCCGACTGGTTCCGGCCCGCACGACCGCTGGCACCCCCACACCGGCTACTGCCCACACCGAGTGCCGCCTGACGGCCTGGTCAGCACACGCGGTGACGTCCGGCGGTACACCGGCCCGTCGCCGAACCCGCCACACGGCGCAGGGTTTCCGCTTACCCGTCTGTAGGGCCTGTCGATGCCTCAACGCCGCCACCAAGCGCGGCCGCCAGGCCGCCGCAGGGGCGAGCAGGGGAACTGCTGCTCGGCCCGCTATGGCGCACCTGCGACCGCCGCCCGTGAGCCGTACGCACGCTCCGGGTTGCGGGCTCCGCCCTGTGAACCACCGACAAGCATCGGAGATTCCGCCCCGCCATGAGCATTGAAGCTGTCTCCTGGGCGCTCAGTCATGCCCCCGACGTCCCACCACAGTGCCTCGCCGTCCTCATCGGTCTGGCCAACCACGCCGACGCCGCCGGGCGCGCCGCGTTCCCCTCCCAGGAACGCCTCGCCCACTACGCCCGCAAGACCGTGCGATCCGTACGCCGCGACCTCGACGAACTGGAACGCCTCGACCTCATCCGCCGCGGCAACCAGCGCCACACGGCATTCCTGCCCGCGGACCGCCGGCCCGTCGTCTGGGACCTCGCGACGCACCGCCGCCGCCCGCTGCCAGCAAGCCTCGACCCGGACGCCGAACCGCAACCCGGCCGCCCCACCGACGTCCACAACCCTGTGGATAACCGGGAGGACGTCCACGTCCCCCCGGTTATCCACAGGCCGGACACACACGTCCAGACGGCCGGACGTACACGTCCGAACGACCGGACGCACACGTCCGACGAACCGTCCTTAACCATCCAGAACCAAACACGCGCGCGCCCACGACGCCGCATCGCCTCACCAGCCGACGTCCGGGCTCGGCAATGTCCCCAGCACCGCGGATCACCGGCGCACAACTGCGGGCCCTGTCGGGCGGAGCGTCTCGGGCGTGAGGCCAACGACGGCCCGTCCCCTGACCAGCGCGCCACGGTTGACAACCTGCGGCCGACCTCTGCTCCGAGCGCCGCACCGTATGACCATCGACGCCCAGCAAACCCGCCCACCAAGGTAGTGGATCGGCCCGCTGCCTCACCGGCCCTACATCGCAGGCACCGTGATCATGATGCCGGCGGTGGCTTCACCCGCCGTGGTGCGACCATCCATGAGCCGCACGGCCAATGCGGCGTTGGCGCGCGTAGGCAGCGAGACGGCAGCGAGAACCTCCTCCCCGGGCGACAACGATCGCCGGGGCACGCATGGCGGCCATGGTCGGCGCGACGAAACAGCACGGGATGACACAGGATGATGCTGCGCACCCGCTCGGCCAACCCAGCTACAGGCTGTGACATCTGAGCAACCGTGGCGGCGCACTCACAAACCGAAAGGCGGGCACGCGAGCGTCTCGGCGGCTGTCACGGATCACTGAGCCGTGCCCGCGAGCAACCACCGTCGGACAGGAATCTCCAGCAATACCCGGTCACCCTCCTTCATGACCCGCTGCCTGACGTCCCACCCTCCATATTTGCTTACGAACGCCTCGACGACCTCGGTTGGGAAGTCGCGGTGAACATGGGCGGCGCCCTCTGCTACGACGGGAGCGCCCGCATCTTCCAAGGCTAGGGACACCCGAGCGTCGGCCGTCACGTTCCGGGCCTTGGCGCTGCGACCGTCGCATCCGATCCACCAGATGCCATCGGCGTAGACGAACCAAACCGGCGTCACGTGGGGGAGCCATCGCGGCGCAGGGTGCATTATTGTCGCGGCGTGGCGGAGTTTCGAGCGCATATCGGAGTGCACTACGGCTTCCTTGAGATCGCCGACGATAAATCTTATGGCCGGACCGATTGGGCTAACGTCTTCTTCGGCAGGCGCCCGACCGGCCTCATCGCCACCTCTCCAGGCGAAGTTTTCCTCGTCACGGGCCGCCATACCGGCACCGTTGGGTACGCGGTCAGGGTCAACGATGACGATCCAGGGGCTGACCTTGACGGGTTTGAAGACGTGGTAGAGGTGCCGTTCGAGACGTCCAGGGCCGAATTGAAGCTCTTTCAATGGGCCGGAGAAAAGTCCCACGCGCTGCCGCGACTTCCGGCCGGTTCCGGCTCGTACCGGATGCGCTACCACTGCCGGGGGATGGACGAGGCTCGAGATAGCAGTTGGGATTATTACGAGGTTGTTGACGAGTACCTGCTGCAGATCTGGCCGTCCCCCGCCGCGCCGTCTGCCACGCTCAAGGTGATTAGCCGAGAAGGGCATCGCCGGATCTTTGAAAGCTGACCGACACGCTCGCCGCGCCACCCACGTGCCAGTAGCCGGTACCCCAGACGGTCACCGGGGGCACAAGCGGTCACAAGTCTCCTGCCTTGACCTGGGCCACCGGGTGCTTTCTGGCGGTGGTCTTCGTCCTTCCAGACTCGAAAATCGGTGAGCGAGTGGGCAGGCGGCAGCGCCCGGCGTAGCGCAGCGGAGCCGGGCTGTGGGTTGGTTCGGCCAGGCCGCGTTGGGTTGTCGTGACGTGGCGAGACCGTCGCGTCGGCCACCAGTCGCAGGAGTTCTACCCGAGCCTTCGGGACGTGTAAGCCGGAGGAGATGAGATCGAGTACCCGATCTGCCAGAAATGCGGTGCGGCCATGGGTGACAGGAGGCTGCACGACCGCTGGCACGCGGACCCTGAAAGGGAGTTGAAGAAAAATCGCCGAGGTTATGAGGGAGATTGAACGGCAGGTTCAGCGAGCGCGGCCCGGACGTCCCTGGTGAGCTCAGGGGCTTGCCAGCGCTGCCGGTGAGCGGAACGGGCGCCCGCCAACCCGCACGAGCTGTCAGGGCTTGCTTGACGTAGGGCACCCGCACGGCGTCTCCTCGAAGAGGGCGGGGTGTGGGCGAACGCTAGGGAAGCCACAACTCAAGCTGCTCGACGGCTGGCCCCGTCGGTCGTGCGAGTTCCAGCCGAGGCCCGTCCGGCATGTTCCAGTCGAACAGCGACCTCAACGCGGTACGAAGTTCCTCGACCGTGTTGTTGTCGACGTGTAGCTCGATCACGGTGAATTGCGGTAGGCCCAGCTCCGCCGCCGCGGTTGGCAGCCACTCAAGGTAGAGCACCCCACGAGACATCCCACAGAAGGCCACACCGCCGCCATCGACCCAGTTGCCGGTACTGCCCACAGTCGCCCCGTACCACGCTCGGTATCGGCGCTCCTCAGACGGCAGATCGGGCTCGTCTACCGCGTCGAACCAGGAGCCCGAGAAGCACAAGCTCATCTCGTGGTGAGTCCCCGGGCAGGGCCGAAAACGAAGATCGACGTAGAAGGTACCGGCCTCGTATGTGAACGATGCCCCCGACAAGATCAAGACCGGCAGATCACAGACCAGCCCTCGCGGGATCATCTCCAAATTCTGGCAGGGCTGTCATCCGACAACGAACATGCGGCGGGATGTGGCGTATGGGCACCATGGGCGCTGAGCGGAGTTGCAGTTGAGCCCGACGCTGCCGGGCGTGCTCCGGGCGAGTCGACGAGGACCAGGTCCAGGCGCGGCGAACCAGCGAGGCGGGTGGCTGTCGACAGCAACCACGCCGGACGGAAGCACGCTGAGGAGCACTGGTATGGACGAAGCTCCGAGCGTGCGGCCGTTCCTGGACGTGTGCGCGATGCACAGAGCGTGCAATCGCGACGTCGCAGCCCTTCGAGCCCCTTTTCCTCGCGATAGCGGGTGTCCTCGGGGGCCTACATCGGATGTCGGCGCAGCCCTGCAAACACGGCGTCGACCGCGCTACGGAGGTCTACGTGACCGCTCGGGGCTCACGGTGCGGATCTGGCCGATGTGAGCGCGTTGGTTGTGGGAGTGTTGGAGCGGTCGCACGTCGACGGTGTACACCGGAAGGGTTGAGCACCTACGGCATTTCTTGCGGCGCCGTCAGGGGCTACCCAGCCGTCGCGTACCGGGCAGGTGGGTGACTCCCCAGGTGGCGATGGCGTCGAGGACCGGAGCGAGGTCCCGGCCACGTTCAGTCAGCCGGTACTGATATCGCCGCGGTCGCTCGCTGTAAGGACGGCGAGCGAGGATGCCGCTCTCCTCCAGCCGACGCAGCCGGTCTGCGAGCGTGTTCGTCGGTACGCCCTCGGCTGAGGTCGCTAGGTCCGCAAATCGCAGTTCGCCGCGGAACAGCAGGTCGCGCACGATGAGCAACGACCATCTGTCGCCGAGAAGATCGAGCGTGCCGGCAATGGCGCAGTCCGAGCGCGGGGCCGGATTCCGGGCCGATGACATTCGCACCTCCTCGTCACTTGCATCGTACAAGTTACCCTCCTAAGGTCACTTGCAAAACACAAGTAACGGGAGGATCAAAGACCGTGCCACCGCTCACCCAATCCCCCCGCTCGCTGACCCCGGCTGCGGCCATCGCCATCGGATGGTTCGGTGCCGCACTCGCCGCAAGCGCCCTCGGCGCCTTCCGTACGCCACAGGGCGCGCCCCCCGTGGCGCTCGCACTTGCCGCCGGCGCTGCGCCGTTAGCGGTACTCATACTCGCTCTCGGCTCGTCGCGATTCCGCGCCTGGGCCAGAAGCCTCGATCTGCGGTTCCTCACCCTCCTGCAAACCTGGCGAGTCGCGGGGCTAGCGTTTCTGGCGCTCGCCGCCGTCGACGCCCTGCCGGACGGCTTCGCCATGCCCGCCGGTCTCGGCGATGTGGCTATCGGGCTGACCGCGCCGTTCGTGGCGTTGTTCGTGATCCATCGCTCCAACCGTCTTTTCATCGCCTGGACGGCACTGGGAATCGCCGACCTCATCGCCGCCGTCACGCTCGGTGTCCTTTACTCGGACAACCCGGTCGGCGTCCTGCATGGTGACGTCAACACCGGCATCATGGCCACACTGCCTATGAGCCTTATCCCAGCTTTCGGCGTCCCCATCACTCTCGTCGCGCACACGCTGTCGTTGATCAAACTCACAGGACGCAGAGCGATCAAACAGTGAACTGCCCCGCCCTCATCGGCTGGGTCGTCCCGAATGGTCGTCCATAGTGCTGGGCTACGCCGCCACCAACGGGTTACAAAGCGTTCCACATGGTCACGCAACGTACTCCGTGCCGGCCGGCGAGCGCCGGGCAGGCGGCCATCCGCCGCCGTCCGTAATGATGCCCTGCTGTCGCCGGCTCACACCGAGGCGCTGTCCTGCCGAATTGGGGACGTTCGATCAGAGCGTCAAGTGGGACCGGTCAGGCGGGCCAGGAGCTCGCTTGACTGCGGGCTCGGAATCTGAAATCGGCGGTCGCTACCTGACCGGTGGGCGGCGCATCGCGATGTGGGTCGGGCCGCCGGGCACGAGGGGCAACGCGTCGTCGACGACGGTGAAGCCGAACCGTTGATAGAACGCCACGTTGTCCGGGTCGGAGGTCTCCAGGTAGCAGGCGGTGCCGGCGCGGTCGGCATGCCGAAGTCCCGCGGCGACGAGCCGGGATCCGTGGCCGTGGCCCTGGTGACTCGGACGTACTCCGAGCACGACGAGGTACCAGTGCGGCTCGGTGGGGTGTGCGCGTGCGGCGTTGGATCCAAGACGCATGAAGGCGGGGAAGGATCGGGGCGCGGCGATCATGGTCTGGATGAGTGCGGGCACGGCCCGCGCCTGCCGGGTGCCGGTCCAGGGGAACGCGCCCGGAGGCAGCCAAACCGCGACGGCGGCCGTTGCGTCGGCATCGGTACTGGCGTACACGGAGCCGAACGGGATCGCGTCGCGCACGGCGGCTTCGAAGAACGGACGCAGTGCCTGCAAGCGGCGCCGAGGGTCAGGGAAGACGTGGCGGAATGCCGGGTAGGCGGCGTGGCTCGCGACTAGCACGTCCGCTCCTTGCCGGTGCTGTCCGCGGCGAAGTCTGATCGCGCCGGCGTTCACGGCGCAACCTCGTCGCCGACAACGGTAGGGACGGTCACGTTCGCTGTGCGGGCGCGGTGGGCGAGCCACTTGATCAGCGGCGCACCGACCGCCTTTGGGATGAGCCAGCCCAGCCGCGCATACCAGGCCACGGCAGCTTCAGCATTGTTGGTGCGAAGGATCGACGTGATCTGCTCGTCCACGAGCCCATGGTGACAGACGAGGGCGCTGACCCGAATGCGGGACATCCGCACATGCCGCCGAGCGGGCGTCAGGGGCCGCACCTGCGAGACCGACAAGTCAGCCGACCGCTCGTGCCGATGAGAGTGCGGTCGCCGGGGGCGGTCGGTCGGGTAGAAGGCCCTATGCCGCCGACTACTTTGGTAAGCAGTCGAGGGTTGAGTAGGACGTCACAACGGCGACGGGTCGTCACGCAGGCGGCTGTAGAGATACCCATCACGCCACTGACCGGCCCGGAACTCGCACGCTCGTACCACGCCCTCTAACTGGAACCCCGCCTTCTCCAACGACTTCTGCTCAGCGACATTCTCCGGATGGGTGCCGGCCTGGATTCGTTGGACCGGTGTGTGCGTAAAAAGGTAATCGCACAGCATGGCTTGCGCGCGCCAACCGATACCCCGCCCACGCCACTCCGGCAGCAACGCGATCCCGACTTCCCAGTGTTTCGCCGTGGCGCCGTACGAGCCGGCGTGCCAGCTCACAAAGCCGGCTGCGACGCGCTCTTGTTCGACTTCGACCATGAGCCGGCCGTCATCTGGACCGAGGTAGCCGTCAATTGCGAAGCGCCGTGCAGGCGCCTGGGCGTCGCGGAAGCCCGCCCAGTCCAGACCGATCAAGCCCGGCTCAATCGCGAATCGCCGAAACATCGCCAGATCATTCTCGACTACCGGCCTCAACCGGATGGACGGGTCAGCCATGTCATCGCCCTCTCGCTGGCTTACCGCTGCCCGGGTGACTGTACTTGCCTGCGCCCGATCGCAATGCCGTCGTACGGTCGCCGCCCGGTGGGCTTGCGGCGAACGCAGCTCGCAAGCGGGAGACTCTCATCCTCATTCCTCGCGAGCTGGTCGCCCGTCGGCGCTCTTGGGCGGGGACGAGGGATCTAAGGGCTGTCTCGTAACTGGGTCGAGGCGTTGCCCGTAGGCGGGTTGGTTGTCACCAGGTCAGGGCGATGTTGTGCAGGTTGGCGATGCCGGAAGCGGCATCGATCAATGTGCGGGCGGCGCGGCGGTAATCGCGCAGGATCTTCCAGTTCTTCATCCTGGCCAGGGTGTGTTCGACCTGCGCTCGGATTGTGCGGTGC
>NZ_JBIAFE010000031.1:0-81475 GCF_042869115.1 Micromonospora sp. NPDC007230
GGGGGGGGGGGGGGGGGGGGGCCGCGCGGCGCCCCCCCCCCCCCCGGGCGGGCGGCGGCCCCCCCCCCCCCCCAGCCCACAACCGCAACCACTTCACAACAGCAACCGGCCACAAGAGCAACCAGCCACAAGAAGCGAAACCCAGGTGACAGCGGTCACGAAGAGCAGCGGAAGAACAGGACCCCTCGTACCGTTGTGCAGAGCGTCGGTGTGTCCAGTGTCCCCGGGCCTCACCCAAATTGCCTTCGCGGAATACCGTCCGGCTGGAGCCGCGTCGTGCCACTCGCCGAGAGGCGACCTGCACACCGACGCCCAGCGGCGCCCCGGCCATCCGGTCGGGGCGCTGTTTTCCCCACGCTGAGGATTGCCGAAAATGATCCGCGACTCGACTCGCGGGGCCCCGGCGGCTGGCCTAATGTTCAGGAGGTCAGCTTCCGCCAGCGGGGGAGGGGGTGTCGCGGGATGGGTCTGAAGACCTTCATCGAGGGTTGGCCGGTCTACCGGCAGCTCACCGGCACGGACCCGCTCGGGCGGGGCGCGGCGGCCCAGTCGGCCCGTTCGGCGGCGCTTACCACGCGCACCGAGACCGCCGACAGCATGGCGCGTTCGGTCTGCCCCTACTGTGCGGTGGGCTGCGGGCAGCGGGTGTTCGTCAAGGACGGCCAGGTCACCCAGATCGAGGGCGACCCGGACAGCCCGATCTCCCGCGGCCGGCTCTGCCCGAAGGGCTCCGCCAGCAAGAACCTGGTCACCAGTCCGCTGCGGCAGACCACCGTCCGCTACCGCCGGCCGTACGCGACCGAGTGGGAGGACCTCGATCTCGACACGGCGATGGACATGATCGCCGACCGGGTGCTCGCGGCGCGGGACGCTACCTGGGAGGACGCCGACGAGCAGGGGCGGGCGTTGAACCGCACCCTGGGCATCGCCAGCCTCGGCGGCGCCACGCTGGACAACGAAGAGAACTACATCATCAAGAAGCTCTTCACCGCGCTCGGCGCACTACAGATCGAGAATCAGGCGCGGATTTGACACTCCGCCACCGTCCCCGGTCTGGGGACCAGCTTCGGTCGCGGTGGCGCGACGGTCTTCCAGCAGGACGTCGCCAACGCTGACGTCATCGTCATCCAGGGCTCGAACATGGCCGAGGCCCACCCGGTGGGTTTCCAGTGGGTGATGGAGGCCAAACGGCGGGGCGCGAAGGTCTTCCACGTCGACCCCCGGTTCACCCGTACCAGCGCGCTTGCCGACACCTACCTGCCGATCCGAGCGGGTACCGACATCGCGTTGCTGGGCGGCATCGTGCGCTACATCCTGGAGAACGAGCTGGACTTCCGGGAGTACGTGGTGGCGTACACCAACGCGGCGAGCATCGTCAGCGAGGAGTTCGTCGACACCGAGGACCTGGACGGCTTGTTCTCCGGCTACAACCCGGAGACGAACTCGTACGGCCAGCGCAGCTGGCAGTACGTGGGGCACGAGAGGTATTCCGGTAGCCGCACCACGCACAAGGAGCGGGAGACGGCCGCCGGCCTGCGACACGAGTCGCACGGCATGCCGGTCGGCGGCCAGGTCCAGCGGGACGAGACGTTGCAGCATCCGCGCTGCGTCTACCAGCTCCTCAAGCGGCACTTTTCCCGCTACACCCCGGAAATGGTGGAGCGGACCTGCGGCATCCCGCAGGACAAGTTCCTGGAGCTGGCCAGGGCGTGGACGGAGAACTCCGGCCGGGAGCGGACCGGGGTGCTGATCTACTCGGTGGGCTGGACCCAGCACAGCGTGGGCGTGCAGTACATCCGGACCGGCGCGATCATCCAGCTGCTGCTGGGCAACATGGGGCGTCCTGGCGGCGGCGTCCTCGCCCTGCGCGGCCACGCCAGCATCCAGGGTTCGACCGACATCCCCACGCTGTTCAACCTGCTGCCGGGCTATCTGCCGATGCCGCACTACACCGACCACACGAGCTTCACCGACTGGGTGGACAGCATCCGGCACCCGGGCCAGAAGGGCTTCTGGGACGAAGCCCGGGCGTTCGGCGCGAGCCTGCTCAAGGCGTACTGGGGCGACGCGGCGACGCCGGAGAACGACTTCTGCTACGGCTACCTGCCCCGGATGACCGGCGACCACGGGACGTACCAGACGGTGCTGAACATGATCGACGGCAAGGTCAAGGGATACTTCCTGCTCGGCCAGAACCCGGCGGTCGGCTCGGCGCACGGCAAGGCCCAGCGGCTGGGCATGGCGAACCTGGACTGGCTGGTGGTCCGCGACCTCTTCATGATCGAGAGCGCGACGTTCTGGAAGAACAGCCCGGAGGTGGAGACCGGCGAGATCGTGCCGGAGGAGTGCCGTACCGAGGTGTTCTTCCTGCCGGCCGCCTCGCATGTGGAGAAGGAAGGCACGTTCACCCAGACCCAGCGGCTGCTCCAGTGGCGGGAAAAGGCGCTCGGCCCGCCGGCCGACGCCCGCTCCGAGCTGTGGTTCTTCTTCCACCTTGGCCGGATCATCCGGGAGAAGCTGGCCGCCTCGGACAAGGCCCGCGACCGTGCGGTCCGCGACCTGACCTGGGACTACCCCACGCACGGCGACCTGATGGAGCCGAGCGCGGAGGCGGTCTTGCGGGAGATCAACGGGTACGAGGTGGCGACCGGCCGTCCGCTGTCGGCGTTCACCGAGGCCAGGGACGACGGCTCCACCGCCATCGGCTGCTGGATATACAGCGGCGTGTACGCCGACGGGGTCAACCAGGCCGCCCGACGCAAGCCCGGACGCGACCAGGACTGGGTGGCCGCCGAGTGGGGCTGGGCCTGGCCGGCCAACCGCCGCATCCTCTACAACCGCGCCTCGGCCGACCCGGAGGGCCAGCCGTGGAGCGAACGCAAGAAGTACGTGTGGTGGGACGCCGACCGGGGCGAGTGGACCGGCTACGACGTGCCGGACTTCGAGAAGAAGAAGCCGCCCACGTACCGGCCACCGGAGGGAGCCACCGGTGTCAAGGGGCTCGCCGGCGACGACGCGTTCATCATGCAGGGCGACGGGAAGGGCTGGCTTTACGTGCCGACCGGGCTGCAGGACGGACCGATGCCGACGCACTACGAGCCGGCCGAGTCCCCGATGCGCAATCCGCTGTACGGGCAGCAGGCCAACCCGACCCGCAAGGTCTACGACAACCCGGTGAACTCGGTGAACCCGAGCCCGCCGCAGCCGCACACCGATGTCTTCCCGTACGTGTTCACCGTCAGCCGGCTCACCGAGCACCACACGGCTGGCGGGATGAGCCGGATGGTGCCACGGCTGGCCGAGCTCCAGCCGGAGATGTTCGTGGAGGTCTCCCCGGAGTTGGCGGGTGAGGTTGGCCTGGACCACCTCGGCTGGGCGCACCTGATCAGCGGGCGGGCGGCGATCGAGGCCAAGGTCCTGGTCACCGACCGGCTCACCCCGCTGCGGCTGGACGGCCGGGTGATCCACCAGGTGTGGCTGCCGTACCACTTCGGTCGCGAGGGCATCGTCACCGGCGACTCGGTCAACGACCTGTTCGGCATCACCCTGGACCCGAACGTGCTGATCCAGGAGAGCAAGGTCGGCACGTGTGACATCCGGCCCGGCCGCCGGCCGACGGGGCCCGCCCTGCTCGAACTGGTGGACGACTACCGGCGTCGGGCCGGGCTGGTCGGGGGCCGCCCGCTGATCGTCACCACCGACGCGTCCGAACGGGAGGTCGGATGATCGAGGCCAACAGCCTCTACGGGCCGCTCGATCCCGCGCCGGACGCCGGGTGGACCGACGCCCCGCCCCGGATGGGCTTCTTCACCGACACCAGCGTCTGCATCGGCTGCAAGGCGTGCGAGGTCGCGTGCAAGGAGTGGAACGGGGTACCTGACTCGGGCTTCGACCTGCTCGGCATGTCGTACGACAACACCGGCGCGCTGACCGCCAACTCGTGGCGGCACGTCGCCTTCATCGAGCAGCCGCGCCCGGCCGGGCACCGTACCCCGCCGTTCGAGGGGAACCCGACCGGTCCGGCGGCCAGCCCGGCCGGCGCCGCCACGGCCGCCCGGACCGGCACCGACACCGGCACCGACCCCGGCCTGCCCCCGGGTCGGCCGGATGCCGCCACCCGGATGGCCGCCGGGCCGGAGTTCCTCGGCATGCCCGCCTCCGAGCCGCCCGGCCGGGCCACCGGCGCCGAGTCGCGCACCGACTTCCGCTGGCTGATGATGTCGGACGTCTGCAAGCACTGCACCCACGCCGCCTGCCTGGACGTCTGCCCGACCGGGTCACTGTTCCGCACCGAGTTCGGCACCGTCGTCGTGCAGGAGGACATCTGCAACGGCTGCGGCTACTGCATCTCCGCCTGCCCGTACGGGGTCATCGACCAGCGCAAGGGCGACGGCCGGGCGTGGAAGTGCACGCTCTGCTACGACCGTCTCGGCGCCGGCATGACCCCCGCCTGCGCGCAGGCCTGCCCGACCGAGTCGATCCAGTTCGGGCCGCTGGACGAGCTGCGGGAACGCGCCGCCGCGCGGGTTGCCCAGCTGCACGACCGCGGGGTGCCGGAGGCGCGGCTCTACGGCCACGACCTCGCCGACGGCGTCGGCGGCGACGGCGCGTTCTTCCTGCTCCTCGACGAGCCCGAGGTGTACGGCCTGCCACCGGACCCGGTGGTCACCACCCGGGACCTGCCGAAGATGTGGAAGCGGGCCGGGCTGGCCGCCCTGGCCATGGCGGCGGCCGCCGTCGCCGCGTTCGTCGGAGGTGCCTCGTGAGTCCGGACCGCGCCCCGGTGGGCGACCTGTTCCGCCGGTTCCGGGAGCGGCTCGCCGCCGACGGGCCGGAGCGCCTCGTCGGGCCGGGGCTGGCACCGCAGCCGCCGCGCGGCGTCGACCCGATCGAGCGGTCCCGACGCAAGGGCCGCAGGGGCGGCGGCGGGGAGCAGATCAACGTGCCGCCGGCCGAGTTCACCTCCTACTACGGCCGGCCCATCCTCAAGCCGCCGGTGTGGAAGTGGGACATCGCGGCCTACCTGTTCACCGGCGGCCTCGCCGCCGGCTCGTCGCTACTGGCCGCCGGCGGCCAGCTCACCGGCCGGCCGGCGCTGCGCCGGGCCGGCCGGGTCACCTCCCTCGCGGCGGTCAGCGCCAGCGCGTACTTTCTCATCCACGATCTGGGCAAACCGAGCCGGTTCCACCACATGCTGCGGGTGGCGAAGCCGACCTCGCCGATGTCGGTGGGCACCTGGATCCTGAGCGTCTTCGGCCCCGCCGCCGGGCTGGCGGCGGTCGCCGAGGCGGCGCCCTGGCTGCCCGAGCGGGGCCTGCTCGGTCTCGGCCGGCGGCTGCTGCCTCCCGCCGGGCACGCGGCCGGGCTGCTCGCCGCCGCCACCGCACCGGCGCTGGCCACGTACACCGGGGTGCTGCTCGCCGACACCGCGGTGCCGTCCTGGCACGACGCGTACCCGGAACTCCCGATCATCTTCGCGGGCAGCGCGCTGGCCAGCGGCGCCGGCGTGGGGCTGCTGGCCGCGCCCACCACGCAGGCCGGCCCGGCGCGGCGGTTCGCGGTCGCCGGCGCCGCCCTGGAGCTGTGGGGTTCGCACCGGGTGGAGAACCGGCTCGGCCTGCTCAGCGAGCCCTACGCGACCGGAACCCCCGGCAGGCTGCTGCGCGCCGGCCGGGCGCTGACCGCCGCCGGGGTGGCCGGCGCGCTGGTCGGGCGGCGTAGCCGGCTCCTCTCCGGCCTGTCCGGCGGGGCGCTGCTCGCCGCCGCGGTCTGCACCCGGTTCGGCATCTTCCACGGTGGGGTCGCGTCCGCCCGGGACCCGAAGTACACCGTGCTGCCGCAGCGGGAGCGCGCCCGGCAGCGGGAAGCTCAGGCACCAGACGGCAACGGGCCGGGCGCCGGCCCGACCGGGGGGTAGCGTGCTGCCGCCGCTGACCCGCCTGTCGATCACCCCCGGCCGGCGCCGGCCGCGCTTCGGGACGCCCTGACCCGGACCGCCCCGGCGGTTCGCCCCTCTCGCGGGCGGACGGAGATCGCATGTGGTTTAGTGCTCGGTGGAGGCGTTCAGGAGGCTGGTGCCCCTCCCGGTCTTCAAAACCGGTGTGGTCCGGGACCCGGGCCAGGCGGGTTCGATTCCCGTCCGTCTCCGCCAATCGACCGTGCGGCTCCGCCTGCGCGAGGCAGGCCAGGGGGAGATGACGCGATGCGTGACGCCGACCCGCGGCGGCGGGTGCCACGTACCGATACCTTGCTGGCCGACCCCGGGCTGGCCGCCGCCGTCGACACCCTCGGCCGTGACCGGGTCAAGGCCGCCATCGTCCGGGCCCAGCAGCGTGCCCGCCACGGCGAGATCACCCCCGACGAGGTACGCGACGCGGCGCTGGCCGACCTGCCCGCGCCCGCCCCCCGGGCGGTGCTGAACGCCACCGGCGTCGTGCTGCACACCAACCTCGGCCGGGCGCCGCTCTCCGCCCCGGCCGTGGCGGCCCTCGTCACCGCCGCCGGGCACACCGACGTGGAACTGGACCTGCGCACCGGACGGCGGGCCCGGCGCGGCCGGGACGCCCTCGACGCGCTCGCCGCCGCCGTGCCCGACGCGCCCGCCGTGCACGTGGTCAACAACGGTGCCGCCGCGCTGGTGCTGGCCGCGACCGCCCTCGCCGCCGGCGCGGAGATCGTGGTCAGCCGGGGCGAACTGGTGGAGATCGGCGATGGCTTCCGCCTGCCGGACCTGCTGGAGAGCACCGGCGCCCGGCTGCGCGAGGTGGGCACCACCAACCGCACCACCCTCGCTGACTACGCCGCCGCGCTCGGCCCGCGTACCGGGTTCGTACTGAAGGTGCACCCGTCGAACTTCGTGGTCCGCGGCTTCACCTCGGCGGTGCCGGTGCGGGACCTGGCCACCCTGGGTGTGCCCGTGGTCGCCGACATCGGCTCCGGGCTGCTCGCCCCGGACCCGTTGCTGCCCGACGAGCCCGACGCCGCCACCACCCTGCGCGCCGGCGCTCACCTGGTCACCGCCAGCGGCGACAAGCTGCTCGGCGGCCCGCAGGCCGGCCTGTTGCTCGGTGCCGCCGACCTGGTCGACCGGCTGCGCCGGCACCCGCTCGCCCGGGCGCTGCGGGTGGACAAGCTCACCCTGGCCGCGCTCGCCGCCACCCTGCACGCCCCGGCCACCCCGACCCGGGCAGCGCTGCACGCCGACCCGGCCGCGCTCCGGCAGCGGGTGGAACGGCTGCGCGACCGGCTCGGCGAGGACGGCTGCAAGGCCGAGGTGGTGCCCAGCACCGCGGTGGTCGGCGGCGGGGGCGCGCCCGGCGTGGAGCTCGATTCGTGGGCGCTGAGCCTGCCTGAGCGGTACGCCGAGCCGCTGCGCACCGGCGAGCCGCCGGTCCTCGGCCGGGTCCTGCACGGGCGGCTCCTGCTCGACCTGCGCTGCGTACCGGCCGACGCCGACCAGGCCGTCCGGGCGGCGATCCTGCGGGTGGGCGGCTGACATGTGGGTCGTCGCCACCGCCGGGCACGTCGACCACGGCAAGTCCACCCTGGTCCGCGCACTGACCGGGATGGAACCCGACCGGTGGGCGGAGGAACGCCGCCGGGGCATGACCATCGACCTCGGCTTCGCCTGGACCACCCTGCCCTCCGGCGGGACCATCGCCTTCGTCGACGTGCCCGGGCACGAGCGGTTCGTGCCGAACATGCTGGCCGGCGTCGGCCCGGTCCCGGCCGCGCTGGTCGTCGTCGGCGCGGACGAGGGCTGGATGCCACAGTCGGCTGAGCACCTGGCCGCGCTGCACGCGCTCGGGGTGTCGTACGGGCTGCTGGCGGTGACCCGCGCGGACCTGGCCGACCCGGCCCCGGCGGTGGCCCGCGCCCGGGCGGAGATCGCCGCCACCTCCCTCGGCGAGGTGGAGGCGGTGGCGGTCAGCGGCGCCACCGGCGCGGGCCTGCCCGAGCTGCGGGCCGCCCTCGACCGGCTCGCCACCCGGCTGCCCGCCCCGGAGCTGGACGCCCCGGTGCGGCTCTGGGTGGACCGCTGCTTCACCATCCGGGGCAGCGGCACCGTGGTCACCGGCACCCTCGGCGGCGGCCGGCTGCACGTCGGCGACCAGCTCGAACTCGCCGCCACCGGCGAGCCGGTGCGGGTCCGCGGCCTG
Source organism: Micromonospora sp. NPDC007230 (assembly GCF_042869115.1). Lineage (NCBI taxonomy): Bacteria > Bacillati > Actinomycetota > Actinomycetes > Micromonosporales > Micromonosporaceae > Micromonospora > Micromonospora sp. NPDC007230. The sequence continues at coordinate 8,160 of NZ_JBIAFE010000031.1, forward strand.
CACTCCCTCGGCGTCGCACGGGACCGGATCGACGCGGTCGCCCGGGTGGCGGTGAACCTGCGCGGCGTGCCCCGCGAGCGGATCGCCCGCGGCGACGCGCTGCTCAGCCCCGGCCGGTTCCACCGCACCGACCTGCTGGACGTCCGGGTCGCCGGCGATCCGGCCGCCGACCTGCCGGCCACCCTCACCCTGCACGTCGGCTCCGCCGCCGTGCCGGCCCGGGTACGCCCGCTCGGCCCGGACACCGTGCGGCTGCGGCTGGCCCGGCCGCTGCCGCTGCTGATCGGGGACCGGGCGCTGCTGCGCGACCCCGGCCGGCACCACGTCGCCGGCGGGGTGACGGTGCTGGACGTGGCCCCGCCGCCGTTGCGCCGGCGGGGCGCCGCCACCGCCCGGGCGGCGGTGCTGGCCGGGCTGGACGGCCGGCCCGACCTGGCCGGGGAGCTGCGCCGCCGGCGGCTGAGCCGGGCCGGCGAGCTGACCCGGATGGGGGTGGCGGTCACCGCCGCGCCGGTGGCTGGGGACTGGCTGGCTGACCCGGAGCACTGGCGGGCCCTGGCCGTACGCCTGGCCGAGGAGGTCACCCGGTACGGCCGGGCACATCCCCTGGAGCCCGGCGTGCCGGTCGAGGTGCTGCGCCAGCGCCTCGACCTGCCCGACCGGGCGCTGGTCGCGGCGCTGCTGCGACCGCCGCTGCGGCTGCGGGCCGGGCGGGTCACCGCGGCGGCGGCCGACACGCTGCCCGACCCGGTCGTCCGCGCCGTCGACCGGGTCCGCGTCGAGTACGGCGACCGCCCGTTCCAGGCCCCCGAGGCGCACCGCCTGGCCGACCTCGGCCTCGGCCCGCGGGAGATCGGCGCGGCGGTTCGGGCCGGAGCCCTGCTGCGGCTGGCCGACAACGTGGTGCTGCTGCCGGGCGCGCTCGACGACGCGGTCCGGATCCTGGCCCGGCTGCCGCAGCCGTTCACGCTCAGCGCCGCGCGGCAGGCCCTCGACACCACCCGCCGGGTGGCGGTGCCGCTGCTGGAGCTGCTGGACCGGCGTGGCGCCACCCGCCGGCTGCCCGACGACGCCCGCGAGGTGGTGGCGCCGCCGGGCTGACCGTTGCCCCGGTGTGCGAGCGTGTGGCCATGATCGTTCCATGGCTCGGCGCGGGCTTCGCCGATTCCCGCAGCCGCCGTCGACTGCTCCGGCGTGCCTTGGCCGTGGTGATGGCGCTGTGCTGGTTGGCCTGGGCCGCCCTCGCCTGGTGGACGGCGCCCCGCCAGGTCGGCCCCGAGCAGCTGGACCGGGACCTCGCGGCCGGCAGGATCGTCACCTTCGTCCGTGCCGACGGCTGGGACCAGGAGGGCGGCTTCTGGGGGCGACGGCCCGAACCGCGGTACGACAGCGAGGGCTGGATGATGATCTGGAGTCTGCCCGACGGCCGGGTTCGCTACGCCGACGTCGGTGTCCTGTCGATCGATGAGGAGCGGTCGGCCGACCAGGAGGACGCGCGCCTTGCCCAGGTCGCCTCCAGCTGGCGCGCCGACGGAGCGCCCGCCGACCGGCTCGCCGACGCGGCGGCGCTGCTGGCCGGGGCGCTGGCGCTGACGTGGCTTGGGCTGCTCATCGGCGGCCCGGCACCGCAGGCCGGCAGCCGCTTGTTCTGGTTCTGGCTCGGGCTGCTGCCGTTCGGTGCAGGACTACTCGGCTGGCTGCTTCGGGAGCAGTGGCACGCCGAGCTGCCGGCGGGCCGGGACCGGCAGTCCGGCTGGGCCGGGTTCGGCTGGGCGCTGCTCGGAGGGTTGGTGCTGTCGCTGGCGGTACTGGGGTTGCGCGCCCTGTTCGGTGGGATTGTCATCCCCGGCGGGTGATCCCAAGCCGCTCCGTCGGCGCCGCAGGTCGCCTACGGTGACGCCATGGATCCTGCGGCGATCTGGCGGGACAAGCAGCACCGGTGGCGGATCGAGGCCTACCGGGCACCGGATCTGCGGTTCGCCATCTTCGCCACGAACGGCACCACCGAGTCGGCGCCGCTGTGGCTGTTCGGGATGAACGCGCTGGCCCGCTGGCTGATGACGCACAAGATCTCGCTGGACGACCTGGAGAATGACTGACCGGCCGGCGCGGCACACCGGGCGGCGGGAGGGGGCGTGGTGGCCGGACAACTCGTCCTGATCGTGGTCCTGGTGCTGATCAACGCGGCCCTGTCCGGTAGCGAGATGGCACTGGTCACGCTTCGGGAGGCGCAGCTGCGGCGGCTGGCTCGGGCGGGGCAGAGCGGGGCCCGGCTGGTTCGTCTGGCCCGCGAGCCGAACCGTTACCTGGCCACCGTCCAACTCGGCATCACCCTGGCCGGCTTCCTGGCCTCGGCGGCCGCCGCGGTGTCGTTGACCCAGCCCCTGGTGCGGCCGCTCAGCTTCCTCGGCCGGGCGGCCCATCCGGTGGCCGTGCTGCTGGTGACCCTCGTGCTGGCCTTCATCACCCTGGTGGTGGGTGAACTCGCGCCGAAGCGGCTGGCCATGCAGTGGACGGAACGGTGGGCACTGCTCAGCGCGCGACCGCTGGACCTGCTGAGCCGGGTGTCCCGTCCGGCGGTGTGGCTGCTCAGCCGCTCCACCGACCTGCTGGTCCGGCTCGCCGGCGGCGACCCCCGGGCGCGTCGCACCGAGGTGACCGAGGAGGAGCTGCGGGAGATGCTGGTGAGCCAGCGCGGCCTCTCCGCCCAGCAGCGGGAGATCCTCGCCGGGGCGTTCGACATCGCCGGTCGGCGGCTGCGGGAGATCCTGGTGACCCGGCGCGACGTGACCTTCCTGCCGGCCGCGATCACGACGGCCGAGGGGATGCGCCGGCTCGCCGCGACCGGCCGCTCCCGCGCCCCGGTGGTCGGGCCGGGCGGCCTGGACGACGTGTGCGGCGTGGTGCACATCCGCGACCTGGTCGACGGCGACGGCGCCAGCGTCGGCGCCCGGGCCCGCCCGCCGGTGCTGCTGCCGGGGACGCTGCCGGTGGCCGACGCGATCCGCCAGCTGCGCCAGCGCCACGAGCAGCTCGCCCTGGTCGTCGACGAGTACGGCGGCATCGACGGCCTGGTCACCATGGAGGACCTGCTCGAGGAGGTGGTCGGCGAGCTGTACGACGAGACCGACCTGGACGTGCGTGGCGTGCTCCGCGAGCCCGACGGCGGCCTGGTGATCCCGGGTGACTTTCCCCTGCACGACCTGCCCGACGTGGGGGTGCGGCTCACTTTCCCACTGACCCACGAGTACACCACGGTTGCCGGGCTGGTGCTGGCCGGCCTGGGCCGGGTGCCCACCAGCCCGGGCGAGACGGTGCGGCTGCCCGGGCTGACCGTGGAGGTGGTCGAGGTGGCCGACCGGGCCGTGCGCCGGGTACGGCTGCGGGGCCCGGCCACCGGCTCCCGCCCCGACTGACCTGACCCGGACGGGGGACCTCCGACTAAACGGACGAACCGGGCCCAACACGCCTGTACCGTGCGGAGCGTGAGGGACCGAAACCTGCGCACCTTCCTCGCGGTGCTCGCCGGGGTGGCGGTGATCTACTTCGGGGTCAGCGGCCACCGCAGCGGCGGCGGCGAGGGCGGCATCTCCGGCGGTCTGGTCCTGCTCGCCGTGGCCGCGTCGCTGCTGGTCTGGTACCTCACGAAGCCGGGCCCGGCCAAGTGACGCTCAGCGCCCGGCGGCCGTGCGGCTGACCTCGCCGGCCGACTCCTGGCCGAGCGCCACCCGGACCAGCGCCGACGCGAGCCGCCCGAAGTCGGCGTCGCCGACCAGCCCGGCCAGCCGGCCCGGGTTCGCCGGCAGGCCGAGCCGCTTCGCGCCGGCGAGGGTCCGCCGGTCGGCGTACGGGCGCAGGTCCGGCCACACCGCCTGCGCCTCGCGCAGGAAGATGTCCGCCCCGGTCGGCCCGATGCCGGGGAACTCGGTCAGCAGCCGCCGCAGCGCGTCGCGGTCGCCGTCGGCCTCCCGGTGCATGCGGCGCAGGTCCCCGTGCCACCGGTCCAGGCACAGCCGGGCGGCCCGGCCGAGCATGGTGGCGGTGCGCTCGTCGTAGCGGCGGTAGTGCCCCCGGCCGAGCGCGTCCACCCGGTCCTGCCAGCTCGCCGCCTCCATCGCCTGCGGGGTCCGGTAACCCGCGCCGAAGAGTTCGCGGGCCGCCGCAATCGCCACGCAGGCCCGGATCCGGGTGCTCAACAGGGTGGTGAGCACCAGCAGCTGGTAGAGCGGCGCGGGCCGGTCGGCGAGCGCGATCCCCGCCTCCTCCGCGTACGTGCGGGCCTGCCGGTCCAGCAGCACCCGCGCCACCTTCCGATCGTCTGGCATCCCGTCCGGGTACCCGCCCCGGCGGCAGACAGACCAGTGCGCCTGGCATCTCTGCGGGTGGCCCGTGCGGACCAGATGCGCCACTGCGGAATGCGCCTGGGCGGCGGCGGGTACGCCGATCAGGTACGCGGCCCACGCCGTGTGCTCCCACTGGGAAGGAGAGACCTGTGGTCAAGCCGCAGCAGGAGGAACTCCGCCGCAACGACAAGGGCGCGACCAGCCAGGACAGCCGCGAGGGCCTCCAGGTGGGCGGGCATCCGCGCAACAAGGGCACGTCCAACGCGGACGTGGGGCGACCGGTTCCGAAGGGACAGGTGTCGCCGTACGGTCCGGCCGGTCAGCCGGTGGCCGACGACGAGAGCGGCCGGCGGCGCTAACGGCGCCCACGTGAGGGCGGCCGCAGCCTCCGCCAGGTGGCTGCGGTCGCCATTCCGTACGCCAGATGCGGCACGATGTCGGACAGCCAGTCCTTCGGCCGCCAGGTCCGGGGGTCGCTCACGCCGAGGGCGGCGATCGACCCGTCGGTGGTGGCCATCACCCCGCCGCCGAGCAGTCCTGCGGCGAGCGGCAGCGGGATGCGGCGGCGGGCGGCGAGCGCTCCGAACACGGCCCCGGCGGCGATGCCGGTGCCGTAGCCGAGGACGGCTCCGAGACCGGACCGGCGGTTGGCCGCCTTCCCCTCGGGCCCGAGGTCGATGTGCGCGGCGTGGGCCATCCGCCCGGCGGTCTCGTCCGGGGTGCTGCTCGACGGGCGGGCCCGGACCACCATGTCCAGGAACGTGACGACGTTCAACGTGGCGGTGCCGACGGCGCCTGCGATGGCGCCGTCGACCACGGGTGCCGCCCTCACTTCGGGTCGCCCGGTTCGCGCTCACCCTTGGGGCCGAACGTCCGTTCTCCCCGGACGATGCCCCGCTGGCCGCGGTCGTCCTGGAGGATCCGGTTCGCCACCTGGTTCGCCTCCTGGTCGGCGGCCCGCCCGGAATTCTCGATCAGATCGCGCAGCCGCGCCCGCTCCTTGTCGTACGCGTTGCTGCCCGGCCGTGGTCCTGGCATCGCTGCCTCCTCCGGTATGGGTACCCGCACCGTCTACCCGCCGACAGCGGCGCCAACCGTTCAGTCGGGGGAGCGGACCACCGCGACCGGGCACTCGGCGTGGTGCAGCACGCCCTGGCTCACCGACCCCAGCAGCAGCCCGCTCAGCTCGCCCCGGCCCTGCCCGCCGACGACCATCAGCTGGGCGTCGCGGGTGGCCTCGGTGAGCACGGCGACCGGCCGGCCGTGCACCGCTTCCCGGGTCACCGGCACCCCCGGGTGGCGCTCGGCCAGCCCGGTGAGCGACTGGGCCAGGATTCGGTCCTCCTCGTCGTGCAGCCGGTTCTCCTGGTAGACCAGCGGCTGCATGTCGCCGGGACCGGTGGAGACCGGATGGGTGTAGGCGAGCACGGCGTGCAGCGGGGCGCCGCGCAGCGCCGCCTCCTCGGCGGCGAACTCGACGGCGGCCCGGGACGGCGGGGAGCCGTCGACCCCGACCACCACCGCCCCGGCTGGCCGCGGCGCGCCGCGGGCCACCAGTACCGGGCAGTCGGCGTGTGCGGCGACCTGGACGGCCACGGAGCCGACCACCAGGGCGGCGAATCCGCCGAGGCCGCGGTCGCCGAGCACGAGCATCGTGGCGGTGGGGGTCTCACCGAGCAGCACCGCGGACGCCTCGCCGTCGATGATCTCGCCGGAGACCCGTACCCCCGGCGCCGCCGCCTGCGCCTCGGCGACCGCGGCGGCGACCAGCTGCTCCGCCTGGTGCCGCAGCCCGCCGCCGGGCGGCGCCCCGGCGGGCGGGGTCACCGGTACGCGCAGCAGCGGCCAGATGAACGCGTGCACGACCCGCAGCGGCCGCTGCCGTCGGGCGGCCTCTGCCGCGGCCAGCCGGACGGCCCGCCGCGCCGGCTCCGAGCCGTCGACGCCGACCACCACCGCCGCGCCGTTCGCCGAGTTCACCGCTGCACCTCCTGGCCGCCGGACGCCCGCGGCCAGTATCGCGGCCGGTTGCGCGTCGCCGGGGCGATACCGAAGGAGCCGGTCCCTGGGTACGCTGTCGACCACCGCCCGAGGAAGGGAGCCTCGTCGATGGCCGAGCCCGACCAGCCGAGCACCGCCCGCATGATCGACTTCTGGCTCGGCGGCGAGCACCACTTTCCGGTGGACGTGGCCGCAGCCCGCGCCTTCGAGGGGGCGTACGGGCCCTGCGCGGCGATCTTCCGCTCGTTGCGGGACTTCCTCGGCCGGGCGGTCCGGTCGATCGCCGGCGCCGGGGTGGACGGGTTCCTGGTCTTCGGCGCCGGCGTGCCGACCCGCGGCAACGTGCACGAGGTCGCCCCGGAGGCGACCGTGCTCTACACCGACGTCGACCCGGTGACCATCCGCCTCGGCCAGCGCCTGCTCGCTGACAGCGACCGCGCCGGGTACGGCTTCGGCGACGCCACCGACATCGGCACCATCGACCCGGCCCAGCTGCACCGCTTCGTGCCCGGGTGGGGACGCCGGCCGGTCGGCGTGGTCTTCCTCGGGCTGGCCGCGTTCCTGGACGACGCCACCCTGGCCCGCACCCTCGACGAGCTGTACGAGGCGGTCGCGCCGGGCAGCTTCCTGGCGATCGACTTCGACAGCGAGGAGTTGGCCGGGCATCCGGAGGCGCTGGCCATGATGGGTCCGGCGTTCCGGATGCGACCGCCGGCCGGGTTCGCGCCGCTGCTCGGCCGATGGCAGCCCACGGCGGACGGCATCGTGCCGGTCGCCGAGTGGCGCCCGGCGGGTGCGCCCGCCCCGGTGCCGGACGCCTTCTACGGCGCGGTGGCCACCAAGCCCGGCGGCTGACCGCGGGCCTTTCCAACGCTCCGGTCCGCCCCGGACCTGCCACCGTCGGCCCGCCGGTGAGCCGGCGGGGAACCGGGGCGGCCAGCCGTGCAGCGCCTCCGTATGATGCTTGCTCCACAGCAATAGTCGCCTTCGGAGGATGAGCATGCCGGATGGGCCCGGACAGGTGTCGCGTGCCCTGCGCGCGGCGCCGCCCGACCGGTTGGCGGAGGAGGCCGACCGGGCGATCCGCCTGGCGCTGGACGCGTCGCGGACCGAGGTGTTCATCGCCGACTACCGGTTCAGCGGCCTCTGGCCGGTGCTCGACCCGGACCTGCCGGACGGCGGCTTCCTCGCCTGCCAGGGCGTGGCGCAGCGCTGTTTCAGCAGTCAGCAGCCGGTGTTGGACAGCGGCGACGGCGGTCGCTGCCGGGTCTACCTGCCGCTGTCGGTGTGGGGTGAGCGGCTCGGGGTGCTGATGCTGGAGCTGCCGGTGAACCCGGACGCGGCGGCGGTGGAGGTGGCCCGGGACGTCGCCGGCGACCTGGCGGTGGCGCTGCGGGCCGCGGACCGGGGGACCGACCGGTATCGGCGGGTCCGCCGGCGGGAACGGCTCAGCATGGCGGCGGAGATGCAGTGGGACCTGCTGCCCGGACGCAGCGTCACGCACGGCGACTTCGTGCTGGCCGGGCAGCTCGAACCGGCGTACACCGTGGGCGGCGACCACTTCGACTGGTCGGTCGACAGCGACCGGCTCACCGTCTCGGTGCTCAACGGTGCCGGCAGCGGCCTGGCCGCGTCGCTGCTGACCGCGGTGACCGTCAACGCGATGCGCAACGCCCGGCGCTCGGGCGGAAGCCTGGTGGAGCAGGCCGAGCTGGCCTCGGACACCATTTTCTACCAGCAGCGGGGGAGCCGGCACGTGGCCACGCTGCTGCTGGAGCTGGACACCCGGCGGGGCGTGGTCCGGGCGGTCGACGCGGGTTCGCCGCACGTGCTGCGGCTGCGCGGCGGCGCCGTCTCCCCGGTTCCGCTGGAGCAGCAGTTGCCGCTCGGCATGTTCGCCGAGACGCGGTATGAGGTGCAGGAGTTCACGGTGGAGCCGGGGGACCGGCTCTTCGTGGTCAGCGACGGCGTGTACGCGGCACAGCCGGACGGGCAGGAGCCGTACGGGGAACGGGCCATGGCGCGATCGATGCGGTCCACTCGGTTGCAGCCAGCGGCCGAAGCAGTTGGTACGGTGATGCGCGAACTGCACGCGTACCACGCCGACGCGGATCTCCGTGACGACGCGGTGATCGTCTGCCTGGACTGGCGCGGTTCCAGCCCTCCGGACGACGCCGACGGGCAGTGACCAGACCGGCGGGGCGAACATCGCAGGGGACATCGGGTGGAGCGATCTCCGAATCTTGCCGCGGCCATCGATGCGGCTGCCGAAGCGCTCATCGGTGTGCTCGACTCCGCCGCTCCCCGGCACACCGTGAGCGTCTCGCCGACCCAGCTTCGGGTGCTGTCGCTGATCATGGCCCATCCGGACACCAACGTGAACCGGCTGGCCGAGCTGCTGGCCGTCGTACCGTCCTCGGCCAGCCGGCTCTGTGACCGGCTGGAGGCGGTCGGCCTGCTGCGCCGGGTGGCCGATCCCCGCGACCGGCGCGAGGTGCGGCTGATCCCGACCGCCGCGGCCGAGACCCTGTTGCGGGACCTGAAGGATCGGCGCCACAGCGCGGTCCAGGCGGTGCTGGACCGGATGCCCCACCGGGTCCAGCACGAACTGCTGCTGGCCCTGATCGCGTTCAGCCAGGCGGCGGCGCTCGGCGCCCAGCAGGCGGCCGCCGACTCCACCGCCCGCACGGCCTGACCCCGGCGCTCCCCGCGCAGCACACGATTCCGGCCGCGTCCCGCCTTCCAACTAGTGTCCTAGGACGCCTTACGGGTGGTACGCCACCACACACAAGACAGACACGGCCACCCGGACCGAAAGCGGGCCCCGGCCACGCCGGGGCGGCCCGATATAGTGGCAGCGCAACTGGCCGGCCCGCGATCGACACGACCGCGGGCCGCATCGGGGAGGTCCCAGCCCGGGATCACAGAGGGCGCCGGCACTGACCGGCCGGCAACGCGCACGTCCGAAGGAGCGGCCGATTCTGGTCGGTCCCGGGCCGTGCTGCGAAGGGAGGGTTCGGTGTCGCGTCGGCCGGCTCCATCGGAGCACCCGGCTCCCGGCGGTGCGACGGCGGTGGTGGTCGACCGTGTCCTCACCCTGCCGAACGTGATCAGCTTCGTCCGGCTCGTCGGCGTCCCGCTGTTCCTCTACCTCTTCCTCGTGGTCCGGGCCGACGTCGCGGCGATCGTGGTGCTGGCGATCGGCGGCACCAGCGACTGGGTGGACGGCTGGATCGCCCGCCGGCTGCACCAGGTCAGCCGGCTGGGGGAGTTGCTCGACCCGCTCGCCGACCGGCTCTACATCCTGGCCACGCTGCTGGCGTTCACCGCGCGCGAGGTGGTGCCGTGGCAGTTCACCGCGGCGCTGCTGGCGCGCGAGTTGCTCCTGCTCGGGTCGCTCGGGGTGCTGCGCCGCTACGGTTACGGCCCGCCGCCGGTGCACTACGTCGGCAAGACGGCGACGTTCCTGCTGCTGGCCGCGTTCCCGACCCTGTTGCTGGCCGCCGCCGCGCCGAGCATCGCCACGGCGGCCGGGGCGATCGGCTGGGGCTTGGCCTGGTGGGGTCTGGTGCTGTACTGGGTGGCCGGGGGCATGTACGTGGTGCAGGCCAGCCGCCTGGTCCGCGAGATGCGGGCGCGGCGCGCGGGAGCGGCGGCATGAGCCTGGCTCCGCGGGAGCGGGCCGGGGACCCGTCGGCGCGGTCGTACGCGCCGGATTTCCTCACCGAGCTGTTCCGTAACCCGCTCGATCCCGGATACGCCGACGCGGCGGCGCGGCGCCGGGAGGGGCCGACGTCGCGGTTGCGGCGGTTGCTGGCCCGTCCGGTCAGCCTAGTGGTGCTCGTGGTGATCGGGTTTCTGTTCGCGGTGGCGTACCGGGAGACGATCGCGGAGCAGCCGAGCCGGGCGAAGGCGCGGGCCGGGCTGATCGCCGAGATCAAGCAGCGGGAGACCGAGACGGACCGGTTGACCGAGCGGGCGGACCAGCTGCGCGAGGAGGTCGGCCGGCAGCGGGACGCGGCGTTGAGTGGTTCGCAGGCGTCCCGGTTGCGCAACCTGGAGGCGGGTACGGGCCTGGGCCGGGTGCGCGGTGACGGTGTGGTGGTGCGGTTGGCCGACGCGGCGGCGGACAAGGACGCGGTGACCGGTGCGGACGCCGGTCCGTCCCGGGTGTTGTACTCGGACCTGCAGAAGGTGGCGAACGCGTTGTGGGCGGCGGGCGCGGAGGCGGTCGCGGTCAACGGGCAGCGGCTGACGGCCACGTCGACGATCCGTTCGGCGGGTGAGGCGATCCTGGTGGACTACCGCCCGGTGACGAGCCCGTACGAGGTGTCGGCGATCGGTCCGGGGTCGATGCGGGACAAGTTCGACGGCAGCCGGGCGGCGGACTTGATGCGCGACGTGGCGCGGAGCACCGGGTTGTCGTTCGGAGTGAAGGATGTCGACGACCTCACGCTGCCGGCCGCGCCGCAGCCGCGGCTAATCTACGCCGAGCCCTCGGTGAGTCCGAGCCCGTCTCCGTCGGGTTCGGGTGCCGCCGGTTCGACCAGTCCGAGGCCGTCCGGTTCGCGGACGTCTCCCAGCCCCTCCGGAGGTGGCCGATGATCGCGGTGCTGGCGTTGTTCGCCGGTGTGCTGCTCGGGGTGTATCTGGACCCCACCGTGCCGGCGGCGTTGCAGCCGTATCTGCCGATCGCCGTGGTGGCCGCGCTGGACGCGGTGTTCGGTGGCGTACGGGCGAAGCTGGACCGGATCTTCGACGACAAGCAGTTCGTGGTGTCGTTCATCTCGAACGTGCTGGTGGCGGGTGTGATCGTGTACCTGGGTGACCAGTTGGGTGTGGGCGGTCAGTTGTCCACCGGTGTGGTGGTCGTGCTCGGGGTGCGCATCTTCGGGAACGTGGCGGCGATCCGTCGGCACCTGTTCCGGGCGTAGGTTGTGGTGATGAGCGAGGAGCACCGGGAGACGGGCACGGGTTGGCCGGAGCCGGAGAAGCCGGCGCGGCCGCCGGGTCCGGCGAGTGAGCCGGATCCGCGCCCGGACGCGCCGGATCCGGACGAGTTGAGCCCGTTGGCGCCGGCGGAGCGGGAGGCGGAGGACCCGCCGGCGGGTGAGCCGGCGGGTGACGCGCCGGACGGTTCGGCGACGGCGAAGTCGGTGTCGCGGCGGTTGACGTCGGCGGGGGCGATGATCGCGGTGCTGCTGGCGTTGCTGGGGTTCACCCTGGTGGTGCAGTTGAAGACGACGTCGACGGATCCGACGCTGGCGGCGACGCGGGAGGAGGACCTGGTCCGGATCTCGTCGGATCTGGATTCGCGGGAGCGGCGGCTGCGGCAGGACATCGCGGCGTTGGAGGAGAGCCAGCGGCAGTTGCGCTCGGGTGAGCAGGGCCGGGCGGCGGCGTTGGAGGAGGCGACGCGGCGGGCGGACGAGCTGGGCATCCTGGCGGGTACGTTGCCGGCGGTGGGGCCGGGCCTGTCGGTGCGGTTCGAGGGTGGCGAGAAGGCGTTGGCGCCGGCGCGGATCCTGGACGCGGTGCAGGAGTTGCGGGGTGCGGGCGCGGAGGCCATGCAGATCGCCGGGGCGGACGGGACGGCGGTGCGGATCATCGCGTCGACCTATTTCGTGGACGGGCAGAGTGGTGGCCTGCTGGTGGACGGGCGGCGGTTGAGCGGTCCGTACACGGTCCTGGTGATCGGTGATCCGGCGACGATGCGTACCGCGTTGAACATTCCCGGCGGGGTGGTCGCATCGGTGACGGATGCCGGCGGTAACGTGATCGTTGAGGATCGTGAGGCTGCGGAGGTTTCGCAGTTGCACGCGCCGATCAAGCTGGAACACGCCCGGCCGGTTTCCTGACCGGTCGGGGCCGCGCCGGTTTTCCCCCCGGTGCACCGATGATGAAGGACGCAGCTGGTGATTCCTGAGGATCTGCGGTATACCGCCGAGCACGAGTGGGTGGCGGGTGGTGACGGCGGTGCCGTCCGGGTCGGTATCACGCACTTCGCTCAGGACGCCCTGGGTGACATCGTGTTCGTCCAGTTGCCGGACGAGGGTGCGGTGGTGGCGGCGGGTGAGTCGCTGGGTGAGATCGAGTCGACCAAGAGTGTGTCGGAGATCTACGCGCCGGTGAGTGGCACGGTGTCGGCGCGCAACGAGGCGTTGACCGACACGCCTGAGGTGATCAACACGGACCCGTACGGTGCGGGGTGGTTGGTGGAGATCACCGCGGATGATCCGGCGGTGGTCGAGGGTTTGTTGACCGCTGCCGCGTACCGCGAGCTCACTGAGAGCTGATTGTCGTTGCCGGCGGCGGGGTTGGTTCTCCGCGCGTCCGGTTGCCCTGTATTTCGGCGCTGGCTAGGCTCGCCCAGTCGACCGAAAAGCCGATAGTTGAGCGTTGTGGAATGCGCCTTCCCGGGCACGGGGAGCCAGCCGCCGGGTGTGTGACTGCCCGGCGGCCAGACCCGCCATTACCCCGACGCCGACCGAACAGATCCGTGAGGTGGTCCCCATGACGCGCCCAGACGACGAGTTCCCCCCGCTCGACGTCACTTCGACGCTCAATCTCGGTTCGCTCGACGAAGTGCTGGAGGGTCCGGACACCGATGTGGTGCCGAGCCGGATGTCCGGTTCGTTGCCGCCGGGGATGGCGCTTTTGGTGGTTCGTCGCGGTCCGAATGCGGGTGCCCGGTTCTTGTTGGATCACGATGTGACGACGAGTGGGCGGCACCCGGACAGTGACATTTTCCTCGATGACGTGACGGTGTCGCGGCGGCACGCCGAGTTCCACCGGGACGGTGGCACGTTCACGGTGCGGGACGTGGGCAGTCTGAACGGCACGTACGTGAATCGGGAGCGGGTCGAGGCGGCCACGTTGAGCAATGGTGACGAGGTGCAGATCGGTAAGTTCCGGGTGGTGTTCATCGCCGGTCCGCGTCCGGAGGAGGAGGCCGGCCGGGGGTGAACGGGCCTGCGGCTTCGACGCCGTCCGGGGCGGCGCGTGCCACACCGCTGATGAGTATCGGTGAGGTGTTGGCGCAGTTGCGGGCGGAGTTCCCGGACGTCACCATCTCGAAGTTGCGGTTTCTGGAGGCCGAGGGCCTGGTGGAGCCGCAGCGGACGCCGGCGGGGTATCGGAAGTACAGCTGGGACGATGTGGCGCGGTTGCGGTTCGTGTTGACCGCGCAGCGGGACCAGTATCTGCCGTTGCGGGTGATCCGTGATCAGTTGGCGGAGTGGGACGCGTCGGGTGCGGCGCCGGGGCGGCAGCGGCCGGCGTTGGTGGCGGTCGGTCCCGGTGGTGAGGTCCCGGGTCGGGAGGGGGCGGAGTCCGCCGAGTCGTCGGAAGTGCGGCTGGGGCGGGCGGATCTGATCTCCCGTAGTGGTGTCGACGAGTCGACGTTGGCCGAGTTGGAGCGGCTCGGTGTGCTGGTGTCGGATCCGCCGGGTTGGTACGACTCGGATGCGTTGATCATCGCGCGGGCGGTGGCGGGGTTGGCGGCGTACGGGTTGGAGCCGCGGCATCTGCGTGGGTATCGGACGGCGGCGGATCGGGAGGTTGGTCTGTTCGCGCAGTTGGTGGCGCCGTTGGCGCGGCAGAGTGATCCGGCGGCGCGGGCGCGGGCGGCGGAGACGGCGCGGGAGTTGGTGGCGTTGTCGCAGCAGTTGCACGCGGCGTTGGTGCGGGTGGGGCTGCGGTCGACGTTGGGTCGGTGAGGTGTGGGGCCGGGTGTCGTGGGGGCGCCCGGCCTCTGCTGTCGGTGGGCGCGGAAAGATCTGGCTCGGGAAGCGTGTCGTAGGCTTGCCGGGGTAACCCGTTCTGGCGAGGCGTGGTGCACGTAGCGCACGGGACTCTCGTGTCGCGGTCCGTGTACCGTGCAGGGAAGGGCGCGGTGCGGGCGTAGGTGACAACGACACGGAGGCGGCGGTGCGCGAGCTGAGCGTGGTCGGAGTTCGGGTGGAGCTGCCCAGCAACCAGCCGATCGTCCTGCTGCGGGAGGTCGAGGGGGACCGCTATCTGCCGATCTGGATCGGCGCGGTCGAGGCGACGGCGATCGCCTACGAGCAGCAGGGGGTCAAGCCGGCGCGGCCGTTGACGCATGATCTTTTGCGGGACGTGTTGGCGGCGTTGCAGGCGCCGTTGCGGGCGGTGGAGATCACCGAGTTGAAGGAGAACGTCTTCTACGCCGATCTGTTGATCGGTGACGGGGTGCGGGTGTCGGCGCGGCCGAGTGACTCCATCGCGTTGGCGTTGCGGGTGGGGGCTCCGATTCGTTGTGCGGAGCAGGTCCTCAGTGAGGCGGGGATCGTGATCCCGGACGAGCAGGAGGACGAGGTGGAGAAGTTCCGGGAGTTCCTGGAGCAGGTGCGGCCGGAGGATTTCGCGGGCTGACTGCTGGCCGGCCCCGGTGGGTTCGGTCGCCTGGCGCACCGGTGTCACGGTGGGTGAGCGTCTCTTGCTGTGGGTGATCTTCCTGGTGGTTGCGCGGCGTGTCGCGGTGGTTCGTGCGTGGTAACTCCTTGGTGCGGCGATAGGGTTGCGGTGTCGAGGGGTGCACGTGCGCGGAGAGGCGGCGTGTCACCGCACGGGCGGGGAGGTTGTCCGGATGCACGAGCCGCGAGATCCTGGTCCGGGTACGGAGCAGCAGGCGGGTGTGGCGCCCGCGCCGGGCGGTGACGGCGAGGTGGGCTACCGGGGCGTGACGGCGTGTCACGCGGTGGGCATCAGTTACCGGCAGTTGGACTACTGGGCTCGTACGGGCTTGGTGGTGCCGAGCGTGCGGGACGCGTCGGGGTCGGGGACGTCCCGGTTGTACTCCTTCCGCGACCTGGTGGTGTTGAAGGTCGTGAAGCGGCTGTTGGACGCCGGGGTGTCGTTGCAGAACATCCGTAGGGCGATCGAGGCGTTGCGGTCGCGTGGGGTGGAGGACCTGGCGGGCATCACGTTGATCTCCGATGGGACGTCGGTGTACGAGTGCCGGTCGCCGGAGGAGGTGGTCGACCTGCTGCAGGGCGGCCAGGGGGTGTTCGGCATCGCGATCGGTGGCGCGTTCAAGGAGATCCAGGGGTCGTTGTCGACGCTTCCGGCGGAGCCGGCGGATTCGTCGGGTCGTGCTGGCGAGGAGCCGGCGGAGTCGCCGTCGACGGACTCGGTGGGTGACGAGTTGGCGGCACGTCGGGCGCGTCGTCGGGCGGGCTGAGCTGGCGGTCCGTCGGCGGGGATTCCCGTCGGGGCCGGTGTGTGGGATCGCGTCGTGGCTGGAGCCCGACGCGATCCTTTATTGCGCTGGGTGTCGGGCCGGCTGGTGGTTGGCCGGGCTGGTCCGATGGGTGGGACCGGTGGCCCGGCGCGACTGGGTGCCGTGCCGGATGACGTCTGCGGTGGTCACGGCCCGTCGCCGGCCGGGCGCGGTGGTTGCTGGTGGGAGCGGTCCAGGGTGGAGGGTGTCACGTGGACAGGTCCACCGCCGGTGACGCACTGTCACTGCTGGGTGGGCCGGACGATGAAACGTCCTTCCGGCTGATGACGACGCTGGCCGGTCGGCGGTTGTCAAAAATCTGATAGGCCGGCCGTGCCTTTATCCGGATGGCGCGCTAAGGTCCCACACGGTCGCGCTGGCACTGAACGTTACGGCACCTCCCGCCAGCCGACCGGTTGCCCCTCCGCGCCGAGTCGCGCGGCCTTTCACCCTGGAAGGAACGACCGTGACGGTTATTGAAGAGACCGCGCCGTCCCACTACGAGCGGATTGGCGGCGCCAGTTCGGTCAAGGCGGCGGTGGCCCTGTTCTACGACAAGGTGCTCGCCGACCCGGAGCTGGCCGGCTACTTCACCGAGCTCAACATGGCCGAGCAGCGGCGGCACCTCGCGTTGATGCTCACCGTGGTGCTCGGCGGACCGAACGAGTACGAGGGCCGCGAGCTGGCCGAGGTGCACCAGCCGTTGAACATCCCGGTGGCGCACTACGTCAAGGTCGGTGAGCACCTGACGGCGACGCTGACGGAGCTGGGCGTGCCGGGCGACATCATCGGCTACGTGCAGGTCGTCCTGGAGAAGGTGCAGGACCAGGTGGTGGCCCAGGGAAGCGGAACGGGCGTCTGAGTGTGGATGCGGCACGACTGAAGCAGAGTTGGTCCCTGGTCGCCGCGCACGGCGACCAGGTGCCGCTCTATTTCTATTCCATGTTGTTCCTGTCCCATCCGGAGACCCGGCAGATGTTCCCCACGAACATGGCCGGGCAGCGGGATCGGCTGGTGACCGCGTTGGGGCACATCGTGTCCCACGTGGACCAGGTCGACAGCCTGGTCGGGTTCCTGCAGGATCTCGGCGCCGACCACCGCAAGTTCGCGGTGCGCCCGGAGCACTACCCGGCGGTCGGTGAGGCGCTGGTGGCGACGTTGCAGCATTTCCTCGGCGAGGCGTGGACCGACGAGCTGGCGCAGGACTGGACGGCCGCGTACGGGCTGGTGTCGCAGGTGATGATCGATGCGGCGCAGGCGGCCGAGGCGGTGAACCCGCCGTGGTGGGTGGCCGAGGTTCTCGGGCATGAGCGGCGGGCGTTCGATCTGGCGGTGCTGACGCTGCGTCCGCAGTACCTGCTGCCGTTCGCGCCGGGCCAGTCGATCGGGGTGTCCCATCCGGCGGTGCGGGCGTGGCGGTACTACTCGCCGGCGAACGCGCCCCGGGCGGACGGCACGCTGGAGCTGCACGTGCGCGCGGCGCCGGGCGGCGCGGTGTCGTCGCGGCTGGTGTACGGGTGCGCGGTGGGTGACCAGGTCCACCTGGCCGCCCCGGTGGGGGATCGGTTGACGCTGTGGCCGGCCGGCACCTCCGATCTGCTGCTGCTGGGCAGCGGCACCGGCTGGGCCCCGCTGAAGTCCCTGGTGGAGCAGGTCGCGGCGGAGGGGTCCCGTCGCCGGGTCGATCTGTATGTGGGGGCCCGGTCGCCTGGCGAGTTCTACGACAACGAGGCGATCGAGAAGCTGGCGGCGTCGTATCCGTGGTTGGCGGTCACCTACGTGGTGGGGATGGACCTTCAGCGGCCGGGGGAGTTCGGGCACGTGGTGGATCGGGCGCTGGCCGACGGGGATTGGCGGTCCCGGCACGTGTACATCTGCGGCTCGGACGAGATGGTCAATCATTCGGTGACGACGTTGACCAGGGCGGGCTACCACCAGGGTCAGCTGCACCATGAGGGTTTCGGCAAGCACTGGTACGGGCCGACGTGGCGGACCGCGACCGACTCTGACGATTCCGGAGGTGTCCGGTGAGCGCGAGGAGTGAGCTTGCGAGCCCCGCAGTCGCGAACGAAAGGGGAGCCGGGTGAGCGCGAGGAGTGAGCTTGCGAGGCCCGCAGTCGCGAACGAAAGGGGCGCCCGGTGAGCGCAACCCCGATCAGCAGGTATGACGGGGGCCAGGTCTCCAGCGTGCAGGTCCGGTTGACCTCGGACCGGGTGCGGCGGTGGGAGTTCGGCGCGGCGTCGTTCACCCGCCGTGGGTACGAGCCCACGGACGTGGACCGGTTCCGGATGCAGGTGGCCGACGAGCTGGATGTGCTGGCGACGCAGGTGGCGAACCTGCGGGCGGAGAACGAGCGGCTCAACGACCACCTGGAGCTGCACCGGCACGGGGTGATCCCGAGCACGGGGACGGCGGCGAAGCTGCCCGCGGCGAAGGAGGTCAACCTGCTGTCGGCTGCGCAGCGGGAGGCCGAGCAGATCATCGCGCAGGCGCACGACTACGCCCAGCGAGTGGCCGAGTACGCGCGCATGCAGTACGAGAGCTACATGCGGGCGGCGGCGGAGGAGGCGAAGCAGGAGGCCGAGCGGGCGGTGGCGGACTACCGCAGCAACGCCGGCGCGAGCTTCGACGACTCCGTGGCGACGCGGGAGGCGCTGCGGATCTTCGGCGAGATGATGATCTCGCACATGCAGGCGGCGGCCCGGCACCTCGACGACGGCAGTGAGCAGCTGGCGCGGACCATGGAGCGGATCGCCGCGGAGGTCACCGGGGCTCCGGCGGCCGCCGGCATGCCGGTCGGCGGTGGCGCTCAGGTGGGCACCGCGCCGGTGGGCGGCGGCCGGGTGCGGGTGGCGTTGCCGCCCCGCCACCAGCAGCGCTGATCTCCGAGGTCGGCCCGCCACGCCGGTGGGCCGACCCGGGACCGCCGCGACGATGCCACCTGGTCGGCTGCCGGGGTGAGCCGCACCGCCTGCCGCCCCTCGGGCGTGGGCGGGTCCCGCCGGTGGGGGTCGTCGCCTGGGCGGGTGAGGGCGGTCACCCGGTGGGAGCCGGAGCGGCGCCTGAGGCAGCATGGACGGGTGACGGAGATCGACGTGTTGGCCCGGCTGGTCGGCGCCGGGGACGTCGTGGTGCTCAGCGGCGCCGGGTTGTCCACCGAGTCGGGCATCCCGGACTACCGGGGGCCCGGCGGCGCCGCCCGCCGGCACACCCCGATGACGTACCAGGCATTCACCGGGGACCCGGACGCGCGGCGGCGGTACTGGGCGCGCAGCCACCTGGGGTGGCGGTTGATCGCGCGGGCCGCCCCGAACGTCGGGCATCGGGCGGTGGCCCGGTTGCAGCAGGCGGGCCTGGTCGGCGGGATCATCACCCAGAACGTGGACGGGCTGCACACCGCCGCCGGCAGCAGCGGGGTGGTCGAGCTGCACGGCCGGCTCGACGAGGTGGTCTGCCTGGACTGCGGCAACCTGACCTCCCGGGAGGAGCTGGACCGGCGGCTGCGGGAGGCGAACCCGGGCTTCGCCGCGCAGGTCGCCCACGTCAACCCTGACGGTGACGTCGACCTGCCCGACGGGGCGGTGGCCGGGTTCCGCACCCTCGACTGCGGTGTCTGCGGCACCGGCATGCTGAAACCGGACGTGGTGTTTTTCGGCGAGACCGTGCCGGCCTCCCGGGTCGCCGATTGTTTCGCCCTGGTCGAGCGGGCTCGGGCGCTGCTGGTGCTCGGCTCGTCGTTGACGGTGATGTCCGGGCGGCGGTTCGTGATCCGGGCGGCGAAGCTGGGCATCCCGGTGGCCATCGTCAACCAGGGGCCGACCCGCGGCGACGGGCACGCCACCGTGCGGGTGGACCGGCCGCTGGGTGAGGTGCTGCCGGCGCTGGCCGACCGGTTCGGGGCGCCCGCCGTGAGCGGCGTCGCCGGGGAGCCGGCCGTGGTGTAGGGCGGCCGGCAGGGTCGGAGATGAGCCGGAAACCCGGTCGCTGGTAGCGTTGACCATGCCGGTACCACCCACGCGGGAGAGACCGCCCGGAAACCACCCGGACGGCGCCGAAGGGGCAGATTCCTCCCCGGAACCTCTCAGGCAAAAGGACCACGTGGGCAGGCACTGTGGAGCGCGTCAGCGCGACTCAGGGGGAGGCCGATCCGTCGACCTCGCCCCGACAAGGAGCGCCGCGCATGACAGAGCAGTTCGCCGACCGGCACATCGGCCCCGACCCCGGCGACGAGCGCCGGATGCTGGAGACCGTCGGCTACAGCTCCATCGACGAGCTGATGGACGCCGCGATCCCCGAGGTGATCCGCTGGCACGGCACCCTGGACCTGCCGGCCGCGGCCAGTGAACGGGAGGCGATCGCCGAGCTGCGCGCCCTGGCCGCCCGCAACACCGTCGCGGTGTCGATGATCGGTCTGGGCTATCACGGCACCCACACTCCGGCGGTGATCCGCCGCAACGTGCTGGAGAGCCCGGCCTGGTACACGGCGTACACGCCGTACCAGCCGGAGATCAGTCAGGGCCGGCTGGAGGCGCTGCTGAACTTCCAGACCATGGTCACCGATTTGACCGGGTTGGCCACCGCGAACGCGTCGATGCTCGACGAGGGCACCGCGGCGGCCGAGGCGATGACCCTGGCCCGCCGGGCGTCCAGGAGCAAGAGCCCGGTGTACGTGGTGGACGCCGACACCCTGCCGCAGACCATCGCGGTGATCACCGGCCGGGCGGAGCCGCTCGGCATCGACGTGCGGGTGCTCGACGTCGAGCGGGACGAGTTGCCCGGTGAGTTCTTCGGCCTGCACCTGCAGTACCCGGGCGCGTCCGGGGCGGTCCGGGACCACACCGGCCTGGTGGCGGCGGCGCACCGGGTCGGGGCGTTGGTGTGTGTGGCGGCGGACCTGCTGGCGTTGACGCTGCTGCGTCCGCCGGGGGAGATCGGCGCCGACATCGCCGCCGGCACCACGCAGCGGTTCGGGGTGCCGATGGGCTTCGGTGGGCCGCACGCCGGCTACCTGGCGGTCCGGGCGGGCCTGGAGCGGATGCTGCCCGGCCGGCTCGTCGGGGTGTCGAAGGACGTCGACGGGAACCCGGCGTACCGGCTGGCGTTGCAGACCCGCGAGCAGCACATCCGGCGGGAGAAGGCGACCAGCAACATCTGTACCGCGCAGGTGCTGCTGGCGGTGATGGCCGGGATGTACGCGGTCTACCACGGCCCGGACGGGCTGCGGGCGATCGCCCGGCGTACCCATGAGATGGCGGCGCGGCTGGCGGCCGGGCTGCGGGCCGGCGGCGTGCAGGTCGCGGACGTGGCGTTCTTCGACACGGTCACCGCGACGGTGCCGGGGCGGGCCGCCGAGGTGGTCGCCGCCGCGGCGCGGCGGAACGTGAACCTGCGGCTGGTCGACGCCGACCGGGTGGGGATCGCCTGCGACGAGACGACGACCCTCGCGCACCTGGCGGCGGTGTGGGCGGCCTTCGGGGTGCCCGCCTTCGACGGCGCCGGCGGTGCGGCGCTGCCGCAGGGGCTGGCGCGCACGTCGGACTTCCTCACCCACCCGGTGTTCCGCAGCCACCACTCGGAGACGGCGATGCTGCGGTACCTGCGGCGGCTGTCGGACTTCGACTACGCGCTGGACCGGGGCATGATCCCGCTGGGGTCGTGCACGATGAAGCTGAACGCCACCACCGAGATGGAGGCGGTCACCTGGCCGGAGTTCGCGCACCTGCACCCGTTCGCGCCGGCGGAGCAGACCGCCGGGTACCGGGAGCTGATCGGCCAGTTGGAGGACTGGCTGGCGGAGGTGACCGGGTACGACGCGGTCAGCGTGCAGCCCAACGCCGGCTCGCAGGGTGAGCTGGCGGGGCTGCTGGCGATCCGGGCGTACCACCGGCAGCGGGGGCAGGGGCACCGGGACGTGTGCCTGATCCCGTCGTCGGCGCACGGCACCAACGCGGCGTCGGCGGTGATGGCCGGGATGCGGGTGGTCGTGGTGGCCTGCGACGTGGACGGCAACGTCGACCTGGTCGACCTCGACGCGAAGATCGACAAGCATCGGGACGCGCTGGCCGCGATCATGGTGACGTACCCGTCGACGCACGGGGTGTACGAGACGGGCATCGGGCAGTTGTGTGCGAAGGTGCACGACGCCGGCGGCCAGGTGTACGTCGACGGGGCGAACCTCAACGCCCTGGTCGGGTTCGCCAAGCCGGGCCGGTTCGGGGCGGACGTGTCGCACCTGAACCTGCACAAGACGTTCTGCATCCCGCACGGCGGTGGTGGGCCGGGTGTGGGGCCGGTGGCGGTGCGGGCGCACCTGGCGCCGTTCCTGCCCGGCGACCCGTTCGGGGTGGCGCAGGAGGGCCGGCCGGCGATCTCGGCCGCCCGGTTCGGGTCGGCGGGGATCCTGCCGATCCCGTGGGCGTACCTGCGGATGATGGGGGCCGGGGGCCTGGCCCGGGCGACCGGGGTGGCGGTGTTGGCGGCGAACTACGTGGCGGCGCGGCTGCGGAACCATTTCCCGGTGCTGTACGCCGGCAACAAGGGCCTGGTGGCGCACGAGTGCATCCTGGACCTGCGGCCGTTGACCAAGGCGACCGGGGTGAGCGTCGACGACGTGGCGAAGCGGCTGATCGACTACGGGTTCCACGCGCCGACGATGTCGTTCCCGGTGGCGGGGACGCTGATGGTGGAGCCGACCGAGAGTGAGGACCTGGCCGAGCTGGACCGGTTCTGCGACGCGATGATCGCGATCCGGGCGGAGATCGACAAGGTGGCCTCGGGCGAGTGGCCGGCCGGGGACAATCCGTTGTGCAACGCCCCGCACACGGCGGCGATGGTGTCGGCGGACGAGTGGCCGCACCCGTACCCGCGGTCGGTGGGGGCGTACCCGGCTGGCGTGGACCGGGCGGGGAAGTACTGGCCGCCGGTGCGGCGGATCGACGGGGCGTACGGCGACCGGAATCTGGTCTGCTCGTGCCCGTCGCCGGAGGCGTTCGAGAGCTGACGGGTGACGCCGGGGCGGTGCGGTTCGCCGCCCCGGCCGGTGCGTCGACGGGTCGACGCGTACGCTCCTGACGGAGCGTGATCGATCAGGCGACGAGGGCGTGTCGGGCGGGGCCGCGGTGCGGGGCGATGGTGCTGCCGTCGGGGAGCAGTTCGCCGGTGTCCTCGAAGACGATGACTCCGTTGCAGAGCAGGCTCCAGCCCTGTTCACGGAAGCAGGCGAGGACGCGGGCGGCTTCGCGGTCGGTCGCCTCGGCGGAGGGGCAGGTGGGTTGGTGCTGGCACATCGGGTTCTCCGGGCTGTGGGGGCGCTGTGTCATGGTTCACATGACCAGTGACGCACAGTACCAAGCGGAAGCGCGCGCTATCGAGCAGGCTTCCGTCTTGTTCACCCGAAATCGGCTGAACGGATGAGTGGCAACAAGCCATTCGGCGTGGAAGCGCTTTCACGTGTCGACGTGCCCGGCGCGACCGCCGGATGCCGGGACCGGCTCGTGGAACGGGCCCGGCTGCAGTGGCACCCCGCCGACGGCGGCGACCCCGCCGTGCTGGCGCAGGAGTTCCTCGCCGCCCACGGGATCGCCCGGCACGACCTGGCCCGCCCCGGCAGGCACGACCCGACCGGGGTGTGCGGCGCCGCCCTGTACCTGTCCGCCGCCGCCGGGGCGCTGATCGCCGGCGGCGCGCCGGGGGCGCCCAGCCCCGTACCGGCGCTGCCGGACCTGGTGGTGGTCGTCTACGGCCACGCGCGAAGGCCGCCCGCCCGCCCCGCCGGCGGCGGCTGGTGGCTGGGGGACTGGCGGGACAGCTGGACACCCCGCGAGCACGAGAACGCCGTGGCCGCGGTGCGCGCCGCCATCGGCCGCGGCGACGTGTACCAGGTCAACCTCGTCGGCCACGCCGCCGCCCCGTACGCCGGGGACCCGCTGCCCGCCCTGGCCCGGCTGGCCGCCCTGCCCGGCGCCCGCTACGGCGGCACCCTGTCCGGGTTCGGCTGGGCGGTCGGCTGCGCCTCCCCGGAGACGCTGGTCGCCCTCGAGCACGGCCGGTTGGTCACCCGGCCGATCAAGGGCACCCGGCCGGCCACCCCCGCCGGGCGCCGTGAGCTGCTCGCCTCCGCCAAGGAACGCGCCGAGCACGTGATGATCGTCGACCTGGAACGCAACGACCTGGCCCGGGTGGCCCGCACCGGCTCGGTGCGCGTCGAGGAGCTGTTCGCCGTTCGCCGGTGGTGCGACCTGTGGCAGGCGGAGTCGACGGTGTCCGCCGCGCCCGCCGACGGGCTGGGCCTGGCCGACCTGCTGCGCGCGGTCTGCCCCGGCGGGTCGGTGACCGGCGCCCCGAAACTCGCCGCGCTGGACCGGATCGCGGCCCTGGAACCCGTCGGGCGGGGCGCCGGCATGGGCGCCCTCGGCTGGGTCGGACCCGACCGGCTCGACCTGGGGCTGACCATCCGCACCGCCGCGGCCGACGCCGAACGGCTGCACCTGTGGGCCGGCGGCGGCATCACCTGGGGCAGCGACCCGGTGGCCGAGGTCGCCGAGGCGGCCGCGAAGGCCGCCCCGGTGCGCGCGCTGCTCGCCGCCGGCTGACGCCCCGCCGCGCGGCATCCGGCTGCGGGTGCGCGCCCTCGGGCAGGGCCGGTCAGGCGCGGGCGAAGGCGTCCAGGGCCGCCACCACCCGCTCGCCCACGCCGTGGCCGCTGCCGTGGCCGCCGGACTCCACGATCTCCAGCCGGGCGTCCGGCCAGTCGCGGGTGAGCTGCCAGGCGATGTCCGGTGGGCCGCTGACGTCGAGGCGGCCCTGCACCAGCACACCCGGGATGCCGGCGAGCTTCCCGGCGTCGCGCAGCAGCTGTCCGTCGGGCAGGAAGCCGAGGTTGCTCCAGTAGTGGGTCACGATCCGGACGAAGCACGCCCGGAACACCGGGTCGGCGTAGCGGGGGCTGGGCGTGAAGCCGCCGGCGAGGGAGACGTGCACGTCCTCCCAGGCGCACCAGTCACGCTCGGCCTGCTCCCGCACGGCCGGGTCCGGGTCGTTGACCAGGCGGGCGTACGCGGCGGACAGGTCGCCGTCCCGGTCCGCCTCGGGCACCCCGTCCCGGAACCGGGCCCACTCCTGCGGGAAGATCCGGCCCATGTCCCTGGTCACCCAGTCGATCTCGCGGCGGGTGTTGGCGACCACGCTGAACAGCACCAGCGCGGTGACCCGCTCCGGATGGCGCTGGGCGTACGCCAGCGACAGCGACGAGCCCCAGGAGGCGCCGCACAGCAGCCACCGGTCGACGTCGAGGTGCTCGCGCAGCCGTTGCATGTCGGCGAGCAGGTGGGCGGTGGTGTTGACCGACAGGTCCACGGCCGGGTCGCTGGCGTGCGGGGTGCTGCGCCCGCAGCCGCGCTGGTCGAACAGGATGATCCGGTAGGCGGCCGGGTCGAACAGCCGCCGCCAGGACGCGGTGGCGCCGGAGCCGGGGCCGCCGTGCACCACCAGGGCGGGGCGGCCGTCGGGGTTGCCGCAGGTCTCCCAGTAGACGTGCTGGCCGTCGCCGACGTCGAGCAGGCCGTGCGCGTACGGCTCGATCTCCGGATACATGCGGTTCCCCTCCCGAGGCCCAGATACAACAGCGCTGTTACATTAGCGGACGTGACCGCCACCCCCGACCGCGAGGCGCTCGGCACCCTGCTGCGCCACGTCCTCGAGCTGCTCGACGGCGACGTCGCCGCCGTCTACGGCGACCTGGACCTGGCCGACTACCGGCCCCGGTACTCGCCGCTGGTGCGGGTGCTGGTCGCCGACGGGCCGCTGCCCATCCGCGACCTCGCCGCCCGGGTCGGGGTCACCCACTCCGCGGCCAGCCAGACCGTCGCCCAGATGAGCCGCGCCGGCCTGGTCACCCTCACCCCCGGCGCCGACGCCCGGCAGCGCATCGTCACCCTCACCGACCGGGCCCGCGCCCTGCTGCCCGTCATCGAGGCCGAATGGGCGGCCACCACCACCGCCATGCGGCGGCTCGACGCCGAACTGCCCGTACCCCTGGCCGACGAGCTGTACGCGGTCCTCGCGGCGCTGCGCCGCCGCCCGCTGCGCGAGCGCATCGCCGACACCGGCTGGCCGGCTGGGCGGGTGGGCGCGACCGGAGAGGTAACGGGCGGTTAGCCTTCCGGGCATGACTATGCGCCCGATCCGGATCATCGGCGACCCCGTGCTGCGTACCCCGTGCGAGCCGGTGACCAGCTTCGACGCCGAGCTGCGCGCGCTCGTGCAGGATCTGATGGACACGCTGCTCGGCGCGCCCGGCCGCGCCGGGGTGGCCGCCCCGCAGATCGGGGTGAGCGCGCAGGTGTTCGTCTACGACGCCGACGGCCACCGCGGCCACCTGATCAACCCGAGGCTGGAGCTGTCCACGGAGTTGCAGGACGACGACGAGGGCTGCCTGTCCATCCCCGGGCTGTACTTCCCGACCGCGCGGGCGATGCACGCCACCGCGCACGGCTTCGACCAGCACGGCCAGCCGCTGACCATCTCCGGCAGCGGGTTCCTGGCCCGGGCCCTGCAGCACGAGACCGACCACCTGCACGGCCGCCTTTACGTGGACACGCTGCGCGGCGACACCCGCCGCCGGGCGTTGCGGGAGATCCGGGCCGGGCGGTTCGACTCGCCCAGTCGGGGGCTGTGACGACGCGGGGGTGGCCGTCCGGCCACCCCCGCGTCCGCTCACCGGCTCACTTCGGCGGCGGGGCCACCAGGCAGGTCGCGGTCGAGGTGTTCCCGGCGTCGTCGACGCCGGTGATCGCCGCGTCGCCGCGCAGCGTGACCTTGTAGTCGATGTCGCCGGTGCCGTCCTTGACCCGGGACTGCGCCCCCGGCGCCTGCACCAGCTTGATCTTCGTGCCGGCGGGGAACGGCCCGAACTTCACCGACGGATCGGCGGCGTCCCCGATGTACACGTCCACCTTCGTGTCCACCACGTCGGTGGCGGTCAGCTGGTAGAACCCGTCCGGGTTGTAGGAGCCCGGAACGTTTCCGCCGCTCGGGTTGTTCGTCGGCACGCACCGCGTGGTCGGGGCGGTGGTGTCCACCACCCGCATCACCGCGGTGTCGCTGCCGGTGTTGCCGGCCGCGTCGGTGGCGGTGCAGGTGACCGTGCTGGCGCCCAGCGGGAAGGTGCTGCCGGGCGGCGGCGCGCACGTCGGGGTCAGCGGCCCGTCGACGTTGTCGGTCGCGCTGGCCGGGTAGTTGATCACCGCGCCGGCGGGGCTGGTCGCCTCGACCGTCCGGTCGTCGACGACCACCGTCGGCGGGGTGACGTCGTTGACCTTCACGCTGATGTGCTCGACGAACTCCGGCCCGCCGGAGAGTCCGTTGAGCAGGAAGTCCACCGTGCAGTGCAGGGTGGCGCCCTGGGCGGCGTTCCCGGCCACCGTGATGGTCTCGGCGAACGGCACGTCGCTGCCGCTCTGCTGGGTCCGCGACGCGGCGTCGAAGCTCACCGACAGGCCCGGGTCGCAGGAGGTCACGCTCGGGGTGACGGTGACGTCCAGGTTCCGC
Source organism: Micromonospora sp. NPDC007230 (assembly GCF_042869115.1). Taxonomy (NCBI): domain Bacteria; kingdom Bacillati; phylum Actinomycetota; class Actinomycetes; order Micromonosporales; family Micromonosporaceae; genus Micromonospora; species Micromonospora sp. NPDC007230. The sequence goes on from NZ_JBIAFE010000031.1 coordinate 35,293, forward strand.
AGCCCGTTCAGGATGGCCGCGGTCACCGTGTCCGGGGCGCTGCCGACGACCTGGCCGCCGGTGGCCGCGGCCACGCTGCTGGCCTGGCCGGCGGCGTCCAGCCCGCCGCCCCCGCCGCTGACGTTGACGGCGAGCAGCCGGGCGGCGTCGGCCTGCAGCGCGGCGGTGGCCTGCGCGAGGGTGTGTCCGGCGCTGGGGTCGTGGCTGGGAGCGTCACCGACCAGCACCACGATCCGGCTGCTGCCCGACCGGTAGGCGATCGCGCCGTCGGAGACCTGGAACAGGGCGTTCACCCACGCCTCCGGGGTGTCGCCACCGCCGCCGGCGGCCAGCCCGTCCACGGCGGTCTGCAGGGCGGTGGCGTCGGCGGTGAGGTCCTGCCGGACCCGGAACAGCTCCGGCCCGTCACCCTCGTCCCGGTAGGAGGCGACCGCGAACTCGGCGCTGGGCTGTGCGGTGCGGACGTTGGTGATCACCTGCTGGAGGTTGGTCCGGACGTTGGCGATCGCCGGGCCCATGCTGCCGGTCGTGTCGACCAGCAGCACCACGTCGGGCTTCGGCGGGATCGGCGGCGTCGAGACCACCTTGCTGATCGGGATCGTCGCGCCCGGATCGGCGGACCGGTCCACCGTGCCCGGGTCGACCCCCGGGGCCGCCCAGGCGGGGGCCGCCACCGCGGTCACCATCGCGGCCACGGCGGCGACGGTCACCCCCCTGGCGCGCCCGCGGGCCACTGCTGTCAAACCCATCGTGTCTCCTTCGACTCCGCCGCGCCCGCCCCGGACGCGGCCTCGAAGCAGACGCTAGGGGCCCGGCCGACCCCGGCCGGTCCGACACATGCCCAGGTCAGCGTCGGGTTGTTGACCCGGCGTGGCGGCTGGACAGGGCAGACTGGCCGGCCGCGCCGTCACGGGCGGCGGCGCAGCGCGCACTCGGTGAAGTCGGCGACCCGGGTGAAACCGAGCCGCTCGTAGAGGCGCACGGCGGCGGTGTTGTCGGCCCGGACGTTGAGCGTCACATGCTCGACGCGGGTCCGCAGCCGGGCGCAGAGCGCGGCCACGGCGGCGCCGGCCAGGCCGCGGCCGCGGGCCCGTGGGTGGGTGGTGACGTTGCCCAGGGCGGCCACCCGCCAGGTGGGGGACCAGACGTGCACCCCGGCGACGGTGACCAGCTCGCCGGCCTCCCGGATCCCCACGTACTGGCCGGTGTCCAGCATCCGCGGGTCGAACCAGTTGCCCGGATAGGCGACCGCGTAGAGGTCGAGCAGCGCCGGCAGGTCGGACCGGTCGAGCACCTCCCCGGCGGCGGTGGCCCGGGCCAGCCGGTCCGGGTCGGTCAACGCCATCCGGTGGTGCACGGCGGCGTCGGACACCTCGTACCAGCGGGCGACGGTGGCGTCCAGACCGGGGGAGAGGTGCGCCCAGAGCCGGGCCGGCAGCACCGGCGCGAGCTCGCCCAGCAGCGCCGCCAGCTCCCCGGTCCGCTCCGGTGTGGTGAACGCCAGCAGCGTCGGCAGGTCGACGCCGTGGTAGAGCAACGCCACCTGGTCGCCCCGGCGGTACCACGACGTGTAGGGCCAGAAGAAGTCGTCCAGGTCGCCCAGCTGGTAGGCGTGCAGCACGGGGTCCCGGCCCAGCAGGTCGGCCAGGACGGTCCGGTCGTGTTCGGCGCGTACGGGCATCCGCCGATGATCACACGGCGGCGGTCAGCAGCCGCCGGGGCGTCCCGTCTCGGCGGGCAGGTGGTCGTGGGCCCAGCGGGCCAGGGCGTCCAGGGCCGGCAGCAGGGCGGCTCCCCGGTCGGTGAGCTGGTAGCTGACCCCCACCGGCGGCCCCTCCCGCACCGTGCGGGAGACCAGGCCCACCCGGCACAGCTCACCGAGCCGGTCGGACAGCACCGACTCGCTGATCCCGGGCAGCGCCCGGGCCAGCTCCGCGAAGCCGGCGGGCCCGTTGGCGAGGGTGCCCAGCAGCACCCCGTTCCACCGCTTGCCGAGGAACGCGAAGGCCCGGGCCAACCCCCCGTCGCAGGAACGGGGCGTGTGCTCCACCTGGGGCCTCGTCGTCATGCCCTCAGGATACGCGCTACGCTCGCCCGGCAAGGCACTACTAAAAAGCTAGCTGCTTCCGGGCATGGAGTAGCACCGCTGAAGCGAGGACCCATGAGTGACCTGATCACCCTGCACCCCGAGGCGCAGGCCCTGCTGTTCACCGACGCCCGCACCGCCAACACGTTCACCGACGAACCGGTCAGCGACACGCAGCTGCGCACCATCCACGAGCTCGCCAAGTACCCGCCCACCGCCGCCAACACCCAGCCGCTGCGGGTGCTGTTCCTCCGCGACGGCGAGCCCCGCGAACGGCTGCTCACCCACATGAACGAGGGCAACCGCGCCAAGACCGCCACCGCGCCGGTCGTCGCCGTCCTCGCCGCCGACACCGACTTCCACGAGTTCGTCCCGCGGGTCTTCCCGATCCGCCCGCAGATGCGCGACGCCCTCGCCGAGGACCCCGCCGGCCGCGAGCAGATGGCCCGGTTCAACGCCACCCTGCAGATCGGCTACTGGCTGCTCGCCGTCCGCGCCGCCGGCCTGGCCGCCGGCCCGATGGGCGGCTTCGACGCCGCCGGCGTCGACAAGGAGTTCTTCGCCGACAGCAGTTGGCGGTCCCTGCTCGTGGTCAACATCGGCAAGCCCGGCCCGGACGCCTGGTTCCCCCGGCTGCCCCGCCTCGACTACGACGAGGTCGTCCGGCACGCCTGAGCCGACGTGGTGGCGGGCCGGCTCAGCCGGCCCGCCACTGGTCGTAGCCCAGCTTCGCCACCAGGGCCAGCACCACCACCAGCAGCACCACCCGGACGAAACCGGCGCCGCGCCGCAGCGCCATCCGCGCGCCCAGCGCGGCACCGGCGACGTTGCACACCGCCATCGCCGCCCCGAGCAGCCACCACACGTGCCCGGTGGCCGCGAACACCACCAGCGCGCCCAGGTTGGTGCCCGCGTTGACCACCTTCGCCATCGCCGAACCCTGCACGAAGTCCGCGCCGATCAGCGCGGTGAACGCCAACACCAGGAACGTGCCCGTGCCCGGGCCGATCAGGCCGTCGTAGAGGGCGATGCCTACCCCGGCCACCGCCACCGCGGCCGTCACCCGCGCCGGCGTACGCCGATGCGGGTACGACACCACGCCCAGCCGCGGCCGGGTCAGCACGAACACCGCCACCGCGAGCAGCACCACCAGCACCACCGGCCGGTACGCGCCCGCCGGGACCGCCCCGGCCAGCGCCGCGCCCAGCCCGGCGGTCAGCACGGCCAGCCCGGCCGCCGGCCCGGCCACCGCCCAGTCCAGCTTGGTGCGCCGCGCGTACGTCATCGCCGCGGTGGAGGTGCCGAAGATCGCGGCCAGCTTGTTGGTGCCCAACGCCGTGGCCACCGGCACGCCCGGCGCGGCCACCAGCAGCGCCGGCAGCAGCAACAACCCGCCACCGCCGACCACCGCGTCCACCCAGCCCGCCAGGGCCGCCGCGGTCAGCAGGGTGGTCAACGACAGAGGGTCCACGGGCGGCCATTCTTCCCACCGCCGCCGCCCCGACGAGAGCCGCTGTGGCCAGGCTCACCGCCGGCTCAGCGACCCCGGCGCCGCCGCAACCACAGGCCCACCGACGCCACCGCCACGAACACCAGGATCGAACAGACCAACGCCTTCAGCACCGGGCAAGCCTGCCACGGCGACGTAGGGTGTGCAGGTGCGCCTGGCCACGTTCAATCTGCTGCACGGCCGGTCCCTCACCGACGGACTCGTCGACCCCGACCGGCTCGCCGCCGCCGTCACCGCACTCGACGCCGACGTCCTCGCCCTGCAGGAGGTCGACCGCGACCAGTCCCGCAGCGGCAAGCTCGACCTCACCGCCATCGCCGCCCGCGCCCTCGACGCCCCCGAGCACCGGTTCGCCGCCGCCGTCGTCGGCACCCCCGGCGAAGCGTTCCGCCCGCTGACCCACGACGACGACGGCCACGGCGAACCCTGCTACGGGGTGGGGCTGGTCAGCCGCCACCCGGTCCGCTCCTGGCAGGTCACCCGGCTGCGCCCGGCCCCCGTACGCTCCCCGGTCTACGTTCCCGGGCCCGGCGGCGGGCTGGTGCTGCTGCGCGACGAACCCCGGGTGGTCCTCGCCGCCGTGCTGGACACCCCGTACGGGCCGCTCACCGTCGCGGCCACCCACCTGTCGTTCGTCCCCGGCTGGAACGTGCTGCAACTGCGCCGCGTCGTGCGGGCGCTGCGCACCCTGCCCGCCCCGCGGATCCTGCTCGGCGACCTGAACCTGCCCGCCGGCCCCGCCGCCCTGCTGTCCCGGTGGCGTCCCCTCGGGCGGCGACCCACCTACCCGGCCGGGCAGCCCCGCGTCCAACTCGACCACATCCTCGCCGACCGGCAGGGCCGGGACCGGTTGCCGCCCGTCACCGCCGTCGACACCCCGCTGTCCACCATCTCCGACCACCGGCCGCTGCTGGTCGACCTCGGCTGAGGCGTGCCGGGCACCCCTACCGTCGGGGAGGCGCGCGGCGCGACGGAACAACCAAACCCGTCCGGCCGCCCGGCGCCCGTGATAGCGATGGGACGTCGAGGGGAGGGGCCAGCCATGTCGCTGACCGGCCTGCCGCTGCTCATCACGATCGGGGTCATCGCCGCCGGCGCCGCCGTCGGCACCGCCCGCACCTGGCGCCGCCACGGCCGCTGGCAGGCCCTCACCCGACCCGTCGCCGTCCTGCTCACCGAGGTCCTCGCCCTGCTGGCCGTCGGCCTCGCCGTCAACCGCGCCGAAGGGTTCTATCCCACCTGGGGCGACCTGCTGCCCGCCGGCGTCGCCCGCCACGACACCGACCCCACCCGGCCCGGGCGCCTCGACCGCTGGATCAACAGCCGGGCCGGCGCGGCCCCCACCACCCCGGTCGCCTTCCCGTGGCACCCGCCGCGCGGCGGTCGCTGGCCGGTCACCGCCACCCCCACCGTGGTCGTACCCGCCGACTACCCGCAGCACCCCACCCGCCGGTACCCGGTGATCGCCGTCCTGGCCGACCACACCACCGGCGCCGGGGAGGCCACCGCCGCCCGCACGGTCCAGGCCGACACCGGACCGGTGATCGTCGTCTTCACCCACCTACGGCCCACCGCCGCCCCGACCGTCCTCACCGAGGCCCTGCCCGCCGGCCTCGCCCGCGACCTGCGGGTCACCAGCCACAGCTGGGCGCTGATCGCCCCGGCCGACCTGGCCGGGCTCGCCGGGGCCGTGGTCCGCGCCGCACCCACCCGCTATCCCGCCCTCGCCCTCGTCGACGACGCGCCGGAACCCGGCGGCGTCGCCGTGCCGGCCGACCTGCCCGCCACGGAGACCGTCGCCGTCATCGGCGCGGCCACCCACCAGCTGCCCACCGCGCTGCGCTGGGCCTGCCGGCAGACGCCCGCGCCCCTGGGCGGGCCCGCGCCGCTGATCCCGCCGCCCCCGCAGGCCGGCTCCCCGACCGGCGGACGGTGACCGTGGCCCCCGACAGCCTCGCCGCCGCGCTCACCGCCACCAGCGTCGCGGTGGCCGCCGCCGTGCTGCTGTCCGCGCTCTGGGACCGCGGCGCCGGGGCCCGCCGCGTCGCCGGGCGCGCCGCCACGGCGCTGCTGTGCCTGCTCACCGCCGTCGCCGCCGCCGGGATCTGGGTCAACCGGCAGGTCGACACCTGGACCAGCTGGTCGGCGCTGCTCGGCCGCGACCCCGCCGCCGCCGACGCCGCCGCACCCGCCGCCGGCCCCGGCGGGGGACGGGTCGTCACCCTCACCGTCGCCGGCGCCGCCAGCGGCCTCACCCTCCACGTCGCCGCCTACCTGCCCGCCGCCTACGACCGGCAGCCCACCGAACGGTTCCCCGTCGTCGAGGCGCTGCACGGCTACCCCGGCTCACCCGCCGCCTGGCTCAACCGCCTCGCCGCCGCCCGGCACCTCGACCAGGAGATCAACGCGGGCCGGATGGCGCCCACCGTCGTGCTGTTCCCCCCGCAGACCCCCAGCCCGCTGCTGGACACCGAATGCACCAACCTGGTTCACGGGCCGCAGGCGGAGACGTTCCTCACCGTCGACGTGCCGGCGGCCGCCGCGGCCCAGCTGCGGGTGCGCACCGACCGGGCCGGCTGGGGGCTGATCGGCTACTCCGCCGGCGGCTACTGCGCCACCAACCTGGCCCTGCGCCACCCCGACCGGTACGCCGCCGCCGCCAGCCTCTCCGGCTACGCCGACCCCGGCATCACCGTCGGCGACGGCAGTGAACACACCCTCAACGACGACCGGTGGCGGCTGCGGCACCTGCCCCCACCGGCCGTCGCCCTCTACCTGTCCAGCGGCCGCGCCGACCGCAAGGCCCACCACGACGCCGAGACACTGCGCTGCCTGGCTCGGGCGCCGCTGGCCGTCACCACCGCCTACGTCGACGGGGGCGGCCACAGCATGTCCGTCTGGGAAGCCGCCGAGGATCCCGCGTTCGACTGGCTCTCCGGCTGGCTGGGCCGCCCCGTCCCCGCCACCTGACGCCGGCGGCGTCAGGCCATCCCGGCCGCCCGCTGCGCCGCCCGGACCGCGTTGCGGAACAGCATCGCCACCGTCGTCGGGCCCACCCCGCCGACCCGCGGCGTGATCGCCCCCGCCACCGCGGCGCACGACTCGTCGACGTCCGGCAGCAGGCGCCGCCCCTCGTACCGCACGCCGCCGCCGACCACCACCGCGCCCGGGCGCACGTGCTCCGGCTGGATGATGCCCGGCACGCCCGCCGCCGCCACCAGGATCTCCGCCCGCCGCGTGTAGCGGGGCCAGTCCGGCACCCCGGTGTGCACCACCGTCACCGCCGCGTTGGCCGTGGGGCGCTTCTGCGCCAGCAGCATCGCCAGCGGCCGGCCCAACGTGGCGCCCCGGCCCAGGATCACCACCTCACGGCCCGACACCGGCACCCCGTGGTACGCCAGCAGCGCCTCGATGCCCGCCGGCGTGCACGGCAGCGGACCCGGCAGGCCCAACGCCAGCCGGCCCATGTTCACCGGATGCATCCCGTCGACGTCCTTGTCCGGGTCGAGGACCTGCAACGCCCGGTCGTAGTCCAGGTGCCCCGGGATCGGATGCTGCACCAGCACCCCGTGCACGTCCTTGTCGGCGTTGAAGTCCGCCAGCACCGCGTGCAGGTCCGCCTGCGACGCCGAGGCGGACAGGTGCACGTGCGGAGAGACGAACCCCAGCTCCGCCGCCTGCCGCTGCTTGATCCGGATGTAGCCGGCGCTGGCGTCGTCGTCGCCCACCAGGACGGTCGCCAGAGCCGGGGTCACGCCGGCGGCGCGCAGCGCCTGCACGGCCTCGGTGACCTCCGCCAGCACCTGGTCCGCCACCGGTTTGCCGGACAGGATCCGGGCGGTCGTTTCCACAGAAGACATGGCTCACCTCGCCCGCGGAGGCCCAGGCGGTCGACCCCCGCGACGAGCTCCCCGATGGTTGCTGCCATCCCCGTGCCGCCAGTCGCGTCCACGCTCAGCCTGCCACATCCCACCCGCCGAGCGCACGCGACACCTCCCACCAGCCGGGCAGGGCCGCCAGCACCTCGTCGGCCCGCCGCCGCCGGTCGGCCGCCGAGGCCACTCCCAGGTCCGCCACCGCCGCCTCGAACGCCGGCCGCAACGCCGCCTCCCGCGCCGGCGCGTCCGCGGCCAGGATCGTGTGGCAGCGGGCGTACGTCGCCACGATCCAGAACATCGCCTCCCGGTGCGCGCCCGCCGCGACCAGCTCCGCGCCGCCGTCCACCACCACCGGCCGGGCCGCCGGCGTGATGTCCGCACGGAAGACGAACGGCGTACGTGCCACGCGCGCCGCCTCGTCGAACGTCCGCGCCAGCCCCGCCAGATGCTCCCGCACCCGGGCGGGGGACACGCCACCGCCCTCCAGCCAGCCGAGCAGTTCCCGGTATCGGTCGGACAGCCCGTGCCCGGCCAGCACCTGCCGGGCCAGCACGTACCGGCGGCGGACCGTCGGGTCCCGCCGTGCCGCCACCACCGGCAGCAGCGCCGTCAGCGACGTGGGAAACAACCACGCGGTCACCTGGGTGTGCAGCGGCGCGGTGTCGTCCAGCCGCCGGAGGCCGTCCTCGACGCGCCGGCGTACCCCGGCGCACCGCCGCCGCACCCACCCCGGGTCGGGGAACCTGGCCGCCACCCGATCCCGGATCGCCGCCAGCCGGCCCGTGGGGTCCGCGATCACGGTGTCGGTGCGGAACATCGGCGCGTACACCCACGAACCGAGCACGTCGTCGGCCGACCCGAGGTCCGCCCAGGTCAGCTCGGTTACCTCCAGCAGCACCCCGCGATGGCGGAACTTGCCCAGCTTCCCGCCCGGCTCGTCGCGCACCAGCAGGACGTCCACGTCGGACGACGCGGGCAGCACCGCCTCGTCCGGCAGCGCCACCGTGGAGCCGCTGAAGAACGCGCCCCGCACGGCCAGGTCGTGGCGCATCCGCTCGCGTACCCAGTCGACCGCCACCGCCTTCGCCGCACCCACCCGCATCGGGCCATGCTGCCACGGCGGCGGCCGGTGGCTACGCCCCGTCGAGAGGGAACTCGTCGAACAGCACCACCCGGGCGGCCGGATCGACGGTGTCGAAGCGATACGAGCGGACCAGTCCGTCGGCGGTGTCCAGCAGCGTGAACACGGTGATCTCGTTGCTCGCCACGTAGGGCAGGGCGGTGCCGTCCGGCCCGGCCAGCGGCGCGACGGTGGGCACGACCGGGGCCAACCCACCCGGGTCGCCCTGCTGGACGTACCCGTGCGGCAGCTCACGCGACCGGCCGGACGTGACGTCGTAGGCGCCGTAGCTGTTGCCGACGTTGGAGGTCTCCAGCCAGTGCACCCCGGCCGGGTTGCGGAACCGGTTCCACACGTGTGAGTGTCCGTTGAGGACCAGGTGGACCTGCGCCGCGCTGAGCAGCGGCTCGACGTCGCGCAGGATGTGGTCGTCGCCGAGCGGGTAGTGGTAGGTGACCTCACCCGGGCGCACCGTCGGCACCGGGTCGGTGAACGGCGGTGCGGAGTGGTGACCGAGCCCGTGGCTCGGGTGGTGGAACATCACCACCCGGTACCGGGCCGCCCGGGCCGCGGGCGACGCCAGGTCGTTCGCCAGCCAGCGGTACTGCGCCGAGCCGCGGGCGATCGGTGCGAAGATGAACTGGCCGTGCCCCCACCGTTGTGGGCGGTCGACGTCCTGGGCGGCCTCCTGGAACTTGCCCCGCCCGATCGGCTTCGGCGAACGCCACACCGCCGTGGCGAACAGGCTGATCAGATGGACGTCGCCGATCGTCCGTGACCACCAGCGCGGCCCGCCCGCGTCGCTGCGCGGCACCGGAAACAGCTCCCCGTAGGTGGTGACGTCCCAGTCGTCGGGCCGGGCGTCGTTGAACTGCTCCTCCAGCGAGCCGGTATCCGACCAGCGCCCCATGACCTCGTGGTTGCCGATGGCCGGGTACAGCGGGGTGTTCGGCAGGATCGGCGCACCCGGCCAGCGGCCGGTCGCCCGGCCGGCGAAGCTGGCGAAGAAGGCCGGCCGGCGGGCGCTGTCGAACCAGTCGCTGGCCCGGTCCGCGACGTTGACCATGTCACCGGCCATCAGCACGCCGTCCAGCGCGGTGCCGGCCGTCTCCCCGACCTTGGCCAGGTTCGCCGGGACCATCGGCATGAGCTGGTGATCGCTGGTCAGCAGCAGCCGGACCGGTCGCCCCGGCGGCACCGCCGGCGCCAGACGGTAGGTGGCCGTGACGCCCACCCGGCCGTCGTCGTCGATCGACACGACCCGGTACGGCGTGCGTCCGGCCGGCAGTCCGCCGACTCTGGCCAACTGCCGGTACACCGAGCGCCGGGTCACCCCGGCGTACGTCCGGCCCGGCACCGACGATTCGGCGTCCTCCCGCATCCGCGACAGGGGCCAGGTCTCGGCGCGGAACCGCCGCCACCCGCCACCGGACTCGGCGGGGCCGGTCGCGGCGGCGTACGCCTCCTGCTCGGTCATCTCCGGCACGTCCCCACCGACCAGGACGACCTGGCACCGGCCAGCGCGCTCGGTGTGCCAGAGCACATGGATCCCGTCCGGCTGCGGGTCGAGCAGGTACGGCTCGCACAGCAACGTCACCGCACGAGTATGCGGGCCGCCCGCGACGCGCCGCCGCCCGGTGGATCCATCGCCGGCGCCGACTCGGCGGCCACCGTCCTGGATGGGAGGGTGGCGCCGCCACAGCACCCGCGGGACCCATGCCGCCCCGACGATATGAAAACGACAACCGGTACCAACTATGCTCCGGGCCGTCCCCGAAGTTGAGGAAGGCCCATGCCCGTACCGTTCCGACGCACCGCCGCCATCTCATCCGCGCTCGTCACCCTCGCCGCCGCCGGCTGCCTCGCCGGCCCCACCCCGAACGACACCACCGGGCAGCGGCTGCGCGTCGTGATGCTGCTGCCACCGCGCGCCGCGCTGTCCCCGCTCAGCGACGACGCCTTCAAACTCTCCCGCCTCGGCATCGCCGAAGCACTCACCACCCTCGACACCGACGGCACACCCCAGCCCGCCCTGGCCCTGACCTGGTCCCGCACCGACGACCGGACCTGGCGGTTCACCCTGCGCGACGGCGTGCGGTTCCACGACGGCACTACCCTGAACGCCGAACGCGCCGCCCACTCCATCACCCGGGCAGCGACCGCCCGACCGAAACCACGCATCCTCGACGGCATCGACCTCACCGTCACCCCCGACGGACCAGCCACGCTCGTGGTGCGCACCGACACACCGGATCCGCTGCTGCCGCAGCGCCTGTCCAGCCCACAACTGTCCATCCTGGCCGCCAAGGCGTACACCGGCGACCCGCGGCAAGCCGGCACCGGCCCGTTCGTACTCACCCACCTCAACGGCACGCAGGGCGCGACCCTGGACCGCTTCACCGGACACTGGGCCGGGCCGGCCACCGCGCCCGGCATCGACGTGTCCTTCGTCCCGGACGGCACCGCCCGCACCGCCGCGCTGCGCACCGGCACCGCCGACATCGTCGAGGCGGTACCCGCCGCCCAGGCCACGCTGCTCCCCGGCGACACCTACCGCGAGGTGGCGATGCCCCGCACCAACACCCTCTACCTCAACACCCGACACGGACCCTTCACCGACCCCGCCGTCCGCGCCGCCGCCCGCGCCGCGATCCACCGCGACGACCTCGTCCACGGGGTGTACGAAAACCGCGCCGACCCCGCCGTCGGGCTGCTCGGACCGGCACTGCCCTGGACGGCCGACCGGCCCGCCCGCGCCCAGCACCCCGCCACCCCCGCAGCCGGCCGGAAGATCGTGCTCGCCACCTTCAGCGACCGCCCCGAACTGCCCGAAGTCGCCACCACCCTCGCCCAGCACCTGCAGGCCGCCGGCTTCACCGTCCAGCAGGTGGTCCGCGAATACGCCCACATCGAGGCCGACGCGCTCGCCGGCCGCTTCGACGCGTTCGTCCTCTCCCGCGCCACCATGCTCGACTCCGGCGACCCCGTCGCCTACCTGACCAGCGACTTCACCTGCCACGGCGGCTTCAACATCGCCCAACTGTGCGACCCCGCCGTCGACCGGGCCGTCGCCCGGGCCGGCGCGGAGGCCGACCTCACCACCCGCCGCGCCCGGATCCTCGCCGCCGAGAAGACCATCCTGGAGACCGACGCCGCCGTGCCGCTGCTGCACGAACGCGTCATCCAGGGCAACCGGCCCGGCGTCGTCGACGCGGTGTTCGACCCCCGGGAGCGACTGCTCGTCGGCCGCACCACCCGCGTCACCCGATGACCACCCGCCCGGCGCTGACCGCCGCCTCCCGACTCGCCGCGGCCGCCACACTCCTGGCGCTGCTCAGCGTGCTGCCCTGGCTGTCCGGCCGGGACCCCGCCCGCAGCATCCTCCGCGCCCAGTACGGCGAACGCGAACCCGACCCCGCCGCGCTCACCGCGATCCGCGACCGGCTGCACCTCGACGACGGCCCGCTGACGCTGTCCCGCCGCTGGCTCACCGGACTCACCCACGGCGACCTGGGCACCTCGTGGGTGTCCGGCCACCCCGTCGCCCCCACCGTGTGGCAGGCCCTCGCGGTGTCGCTGACCCTCATGGGCGCCGCCCTCGCCGTCGCGCTCACCGTCGCCGCCCTGCTCACCGGCCGCCGCCTCAGGCACGCACACACCCGACCCCGCCCCGGCGGCACCGGCGCCGCCCTCGCCGCCGTACCCGAATTCCTACTCGGCACGCTCCTGCTGCTCACCGGGGCGGTCTGGCTGCGGTGGCTGCCGCCGTTCGGCTGGTCGACCCCCGCACACCTCGTACTGCCCGCCCTCGCCCTCGGCATCCCCGCCGGCGGGCTGCTCGGCCGGCTCGCCGACGACGCCCTGCCCGGGGCCTACCGGGAACCGTGGGCACGCACCTGGCGTGCCGCCGGCCTGCCCTGGCGGGCCCTCGCCCACGGCGCCCTACGCCGCTGCCTGCCCCCACTGTTCCCGCAACTCGCCCTCGTCGTCGTCGGGCTGATCGGCGGCGCCGTCGCCGTGGAACTCCTCTTCGCGATCCCCGGACTGGGCCGCGTCGCGCTCGGCGCCGCCACCGCCCAGGACCTGCCCCTGCTCCAAGGCGCCGTACTGATGCTGCTCGCCGTCGCCACCACGGCCGGTGCGCTCGCCGCCACGGCCCACCGGCTGGCCCTCGGACCGGCCCGCACCGCCGCGGCGATCGCCGCACCACCGCCACCGGACCCGCCCACCCACCACCGCGCCTGGCTACTGCCGGCCATACTCGGTGGCCTGCTCGTGGCAACCACCCTCGCCGGGCTCACCGGCGACCCGACCACCGTCGACCTGAACCTCCGCCTCGCCCGGCCCACCCTCGACGCCCCGTTCGGCCACGACGCGCTCGGCCGCGACATCCTCGCCCGCCTCGGCCACGGCGCACTGCACACCCTCGGCACCGCCACCGCCGTCAGCGCCGTCGCCCTCCTCACCGGCCTGGCCGCCGGACTGCTGCCACGACTGTCCACCGGCGCCGTCGAGGTCGCCAACACCCTGCCGCCCGTGATCGCCGGGCTGCTGGTCGCGGCCGCCCTCGGGCCGAGCACCGCCGGCGCCGCCATCGCGGTCGCCACCACCGCCTGGGCACCACTGGCCGCCCACACCGCAGCCCTCGTCCAGGAGGAACGCGCCAGCGGCCACGTACAGGCCAGCCGGATGCTCGGCGCCAGCCCCACCCGCATCCTCCGCACCCACGTGCTGCCCGGAGTGCTGCCCGCCGTCACCCGACACGCCGTCCTGCGACTACCCGGGACCGCGCTGGCGATCGCCTCCCTCAGCTTCGTCGGACTCGGCGCCCAGCCACCCACCCCGGAATGGGGACTCCTGCTCGCCGAAGCCATGCCATACGTCGAACGTGCCCCCTGGGCCGCACTCGCCCCCGCCACCGCGCTGGCGCTGCTCGGCGCGTTCGCCGTCACCACCGCCACCACCATCGGCACGCACGGGAGCCGGCCCCGCCCCGCCTGGCCATGTCCCGCAGTTGAAGGTTTAGCCGGAATTCACCGGCCGAACAGCGGAAAAGCCTCACAGGGAGGTTCAACGATACGGTTAAAGCCATGACATCCACCGCCGCACCCACCCCGACCGCCGACCAGATCGCCGACCGCATCCTCGCCCTACCCGAGGTCACCGTCGTCGTCGCCGACGAAGCCTCCGGCGCCCCGCCGGCGAGCTGGGGATGGCGCTTCTTCCACGTCGGCGACGACCGCCGCCGACCGTTCGCCACCCTCGGCGAACACGACATGCCCGGCTTCGACGACGACTCCCAGCTCGACCGGCCCGGCGTCTACCGGCTCAACATCGACCTCGGCCGCACCGAGTTCGAACGCCGCTTCGGCTACCCACCCGCCCGGTTCCCCGACCACCGGCCGTCACTCGACGCCACCGTCCTCGACGAGATCCTGCCCCACCCGGTCTACGGCACCCACGGATGGGCGTGCGTGCTCAACCCCGGCGCCGCCAGCCTGACCGAGACCGATCGGCTGCTCGCCCACGCCCACGAGCGGGCGCGGCAACGACACCGCCGCACCCTCGACCGCCGCCACTGACCGGGGTCACGAGGCCGCCTGCCAGTGGTACGTCCACGGCGGTCCCGCGCCGACCACCGGCTCCCGCACGTACAGGCCGTCGCCCACCACGTCGACCTCTCCCGGATGCAACTCGGCCGGCGGGTCCCCGCGATCGTCCAGCTCAACCGTCGCGGTACGCCCGTCGGCCGGCCCACCCACGATCGGGACATCAGCTACCTCTCGCATACGTGCAGCATCACGCCCCAGCCCCCGACGGCACCCCGAACCGGCGAAGCTCACCCGCCCGATCGGGAATCGTCGCCGCGCCCACCCACCAGCACCGCCAACGCGCGATTCGTGCGGTTCGACCGCACCGCCGCCCGCTGCTGACCCGCCGTCACCTCGATGTACGTCTGCGACGACGCCAACGACGCGTGCCCCAGCAACCGCATGATCTCCGCCGCGCTCGCCCCGTCCTCCGCCAACCGCGTCGCGAACGTGTGCCGCAACGCGTGCAGCCGCGCCCCCCGCGGCACCCGGTCACCGATCCCCGCCCGCCGGTAGCAGGACTCCACGAGATACTGCAGGCCACCCCGGCGCAGCGGCTCACCCCGCCGGTCCACCAGCAACGGGGAGTCCGGCCGTACGCTGCGCGCACCGAACCGGCGCCGGCGACTGTCCAGGTAGTCCGCCAGCACCCGATCCACAACCGACTCGATCGGCACCGTCCGGGGGCGGCCGCCCTTGCCCGCCACGTCCACCCGCCGCTCGCCGGGCCGTCCGGCCAACGACGCCACCCGCAACGCCAACAGCTCCGACAGACGCAGGCCCGCGCACAGCGCCAGGGACAGCACCGCGAGGTCGCGCTCGGGCCACGGGTCGCGCTGCCGGCCGTCGTCCCGGGCCACCGCGGCCAGGAGTTCCTCCGGGGTGTCCTCGCCGCGCAGCGGCTTGGGCTGGGGGAGCGGGGTGCGGGGCCGCCCCACCGCCGGCATCGGATTTCCCGGTACGACCCCCTCCGCCACCAGGAAGGTGAAGAAGCTGTTCCAGGTGGACCAGGCCCGGTGTACGGAGGCGGCGGCGCGCGGGGCGGCGAACCGGGCGAATGCCGCCCGCATGACCCGGGGGGAGAGGGCGGTGATCGGCAGTTGATCGAGGGGGAGGGGAGTGGCCTCGTCCTCGCCGACCAGGGCCGCGACGGTGGCGAGGTCCCGCCGGTATGCCGCCAAGGTGTGGGGGGAGGGCTTGCGGGTGGCCCGGGCGGTCAGGAACTCCTCGATCAGTTGCCCTACCGATTCGCCCGGTTTGTCATGCATAAGCCATATTATGCATGATTTTCACGTCCGCGGGCAGGTGGAAACGATGGGGAAGGGGCGCAGATAACGCCAGGTGCCGCCGACGGGCCTTGGAGTCGCTTCGCATGGCGACCCGGCTGCGTCGCGCCGGGCCCGCCCGCCAGCCGGCCAGCCGGTCAGCGCCAGATAGAACTGGTGCCCGCCGAACTAGCTCAGTGGGACGACGAACAGACGATCGCTCGCCGTGCCTTGGCCGCGAAGTCCGGGTGCGCGCCCTCGAAGACAACCTCGTCGCGCGCCAGCATCCATCCGGTTGCGGTGACCAGTTTCGGCCGGGCGTACCTGCGACCAGAATCCGCGGCCCGGCGGCTCCGGCGCGAGCGCCTCCCACGGGGTGGTCAGGGCGTCGGGGGTGCCGAACCCTCCGGCAGGGAGAGGGCTCACCCCTCTAACTTGACATAATGTGCATTATCGAACGTCAGCGGAAGCGTCTTCAGGCGGGCGGTAAACGCCTGCTGTAGGCGGCCTGAGCGCCACCTGGCGGGCGGTCCCTCACCTCGATTGCAAGCCCTGGTGAGCGACCGCCCGCTCGTTCAGGCAGTCAACAACGCCTGCTCAGAAGCCCAGGCGGCCCGTGCCCCCCACGACGGGAAGCGTCAGCGCACTGCCGTTCAGGTACACGGTGACCTGGCTGCCCACCGCGGCCGCGTCGCGCGCCGGGCGGTTGGACGTCGGGCTCGCGTTGTAGTTGCCGGTGATGACGACGCCGATCCGGTGTCCGGCCGGGATGACGTGCTCGGACGGGAGCGTCTTCCACCGCACGTTGTACTCCTCGCCCGGCGTCAGCGGGTGGCTCCGCCGAATGTCGGGCGAGTTCTTCACGTCGATGTGGCCCCAGGCCAGGACGCGCTCCGGCGTGATCGCGACGCTCGCCTCCATCGGCTCGGCGCACCCGGTCCGATCGGCCAGGTCCGCGGGCTCGCAGGACTCCTGCACCACCTCCAGCGGGTCCTTGCCCGCCACGGTGACGGTCGGTCCCGCGCCGTAGTCGACGAGGAGGGCCGACAGCAGCGCCGTCTCGGCCGTCGTCGACATCCGGACCGCGAGTTCCGGCGTGCCGGAGAGGCGTACGTCCGTAGCGAGCGGTGGGGTCACGTAGGCGAGCCGGCCGGGCTTGGTCTGCTCCGCGTCGCCGATCTTGACTGCCTGCGACTCGATCTGGTCGACGAAGCTCTGTGCGGGGTTGCCCTTCGGCGCGTTGAGCGATAGGGTGCCCGCCGCGTCGGCCGTCGTCGGACCGAAGCGCAGGTCCACCTTCTCGGCGGCGGCGTCCGGCCAGGTCGAGTGGGTTTCCCAGGTGCCGTCGGGACGCTGGATGTCCGCCATCGGCTCGTCCATGATCCCGTTGGGGATGTCGTACAGCCAGTGGTCCATCCACCTGTGCATGACCGCCTGCCACTCGGTGAGCCGGAAGCTGGTCGGGTTCACGTGCGCGCCGCGGTGGAGCCAGATCTTGCGCGGCATCTGGCGCTTCTCGACCTCACGCCACAGATCGGCGAAGTGCATGGTCTTGACGTTGAAATCGGTGAGACCGTGCACCATGAACACGGACGTCTCCGCTGTCTTGATCTTGTTGGCGTCGGGCAGGTAGTTCCGCTGCTGCCAGAACGGGGTGAAGTCGGAGGCGCTGGCCTGCTCGGCGTCGCCGAGCCCGGTGATGACCGACTCGCAGGCCGGCGCCGACGCGGAACCCGGCAGCGTCCGGCCGACGGAGACGTAGTCGGCGAGGTACTCGGTGTACCGGAAGTTGACGTTCTCGCTCCAGGTCGACCAGGCGATCCCCTGGTCGTTCACGTACCGGTACCAGCTGGAGATCGCGGAGATGGGCACCACGGTCCGCAGGCCGGGTACGCCCTGGGTGGCGACCGCGTTGGGCAGGGTGCCGACGTAGGACACGCCCTGCATTCCCACGTTCCCGGTGCTCCAGTCGGCGACCGCCGCGCTGCCGTCGTGGTGGAAGCCCGGCGCGCGGCCGTTGAGCCAGTCGACGACCGCCTTGATGCTGATCGTGTCCTCGGGTCCGCCGGTGGTCGGGCAGCCGAAGGACCGCGAGGTGCCCTGCATCTCCACTTGGACGACGGCGTAGCCCCGGGGGACGAAGTACTCGTCCCACCAGCCGGGGAATCCGCGGGTCTTGTCCGGCAGTGGGTCGCCGGGGTCCCGGCCGTAGTAGGGGCTGGCCTCCATGATGGTGGGCACCCGCAGGCCCGCCTTGGTCTCCGCCGGCCGGATCACGTCGACCTCGATCAGATCCCGGCGGCCGTCGGCGTCGCTGTCCATCGGCGCCTCGACGTAGACGACCTCCTGGACCGCCTCGGCGTAGGAGAAGACCGGTTGGGTCACACCGTTTTCGATCACGATCCCGGGTGTGTCCGCGGTGGCGCTCGCCGAAGCGGGCGCACCCATGATCACCACCCCGACAACTGTTCCGACGGCTAGCAATCGCCGCACAACTCCCATGTCCCTACCTCCGTCAGCTCCAGAGACACATGGTTGATACAGCGTGATCGATATTGAGCGAGCGGGTCAATGACCATCCGTAGCGGAGGGCCTCTTGTCCGTTACGACAGATGTCGTGCTGTACCGACTGTTCCGGGAGTTCGTCGTGCTTCGGCCACCGGTTCCTCACGCGCGCGTCGGGACGTAGACTGCTCGCGTGGTCCCCCTCGAAGCCGTCGCCGCCGCGTACGGTCGCTGGACCACGCCGGACCTGCCGCTGTACGGCAGCGACCACGATCGCTCCGACTTCGCTCCCTGACCGGGCCTGCTCCTGCGCCCACCGTCCGGTCACTTCCCCACCTCCCGGGAGCGTCTCGTCATGCCCGTGTCCGACAACACCCATCTGATCCCGCCCGCGGGCGGTTCCTCCGCAATCCCTCCGCGCCCGGCCGACACCTCGGCCGCGGCGGTGCTCCGCGCGCCACGGACCGCCCGGGTCCTGGCGGCCAGCATGCTCGGCCGGATTCCGCTCGGCGCGGCGCCGCTCGCCCTGCTGGTGTTCGCCCGGGAGACGATGACGCTGACCGTCGCGGGCCTGCTGGTCGCCGCGTTCACCGCCGGTACCGCGGTCGGGCAGCCGATGCTCGCCCGCATGGCGGACCGTTGGCGCCAGCCGCCGGTGCTGTGGTTGGCCATGACCGCGTCGACGGTCGGTTTCGCGCTCACCGCCGCGCACGTCAATCTTGCGGTGACGGTGTTCGCGGCCGGGCTGGCCGGGGCGGGCGCGCCGCCGTTCGAGTCGTGCCTGCGGGTGCTCTGGCGCGACCTGCTTCCCGCACACCAGGTGCAGACCGCGTACACCCTGGACATCGCCGTGCAGGAAGTGATCTTCATTCTTGGTCCGGTGGTCACGCTCGGCGCCGTCGGGTTGGTCGGTCCGGCCGGTGGTCTGGCCGCGGCCGCGCTCGTGCAGGGTGTCGGCACCGTCTGGTTCGCCACCATCGACGCGGTGCGGCGCTGGCGGGGCGAGCCGGCGCCGCGACACTGGGCGGGGCCGCTGCGGGCCGGCCGGCTGCGGTTGACCCTCGGTGCGCTGTTGCTGGTCGGCGCGGCGGTGGGCAGCGTGACCGTCGCCGTGGCCGGGTACGCCGAGTCGGCCGGAGCCAGGTCCTGGGCGGGCTGGCTGCTGGCCGCGCAGGCGACCGGGGCGTTGGTCGGGGGCCTGCTGTACGTGCGTTTCGCCGGGCTGCGCCGGCACGCCACGCTCCCCCGCGCCATCGGCGTGTTCGCGGTCGGTTACCTGCCGCTGCTGCTGACTCCGGCGCCGGCGGTGATGCTGGCGCTGATGGCGGTCAGCGGTGTGGCGTTGCCGCCGCTGTTGACCATCGCCTTCGTGGTGATCGACGAGGCGGCACCGGCGGGCACGGTGGCCGAGGCGTTCGCCTGGGCGGCGACCGCGTTCTCGGTCGGCAGTGCGGGTGGTGCGGCGGCGGGCGGGGCGCTGGTGGATGCGGTGGGGCGGCCGGTGTTCGGCTTTCTGATCGCCCCGCTGGCCGCTGCCGTGGCTTCCTGGATCGCGGTGGTGGGTCAGGGGCGCCGGCGATCCGCCACGCTGTCGCCCTGAGGGGAGGAGGCGCGCAGACCGTTCGGCTCACGGTTTCGACCGTCCGGCGCGTGGTGGGTTTGGGTGCGGAGTGCGGTGGGGGCATGTAGGGGCGACGTTTCTCGGCCTCTTCCGGGGAGGAAGCAGCATGCTTTCCGCACTCGATCGTCGGCACACCGTCGCGCCGCCGGGGTACAGCCGTTGGCTGATTCCGCCGGCGGCGTTGGCGATCCATCTCTGCATCGGGCAGGTCTACGCGACGAGCGTGTACAAGAACTCGCTGATCGCTCATTTCGGGGCGAGCCAGACGGCGGTCGGGGTCATCTTCAGCATCGCGATCGTGATGCTGGGGTTGTCGGCGGCGGTGGCGGGCACGTGGGTGGAGGCGAGCGGGCCGCGGAAGGCGATGTTCGTGTCGGCGTGTTTCTGGGCGGCCGGGTTCCTGGTCGGTGCGTTGGGCATCGCGACGCGGCAGTTGTGGCTGCTGTATCTCGGGTACGGGGTGCTGGGTGGGATCGGTCTGGGGATCGGTTACATCTCCCCCGTCTCCACGTTGATCAAGTGGTTTCCGGACCGGCCGGGCCTGGCGACGGGGTTGGCGATCATGGGGTTCGGTGGTGGGGCGATGGTGGCCTCTCCCCTGTCCCGGCAGTTGCTGTCGTTCTACGACGTGGGGTACGACCCGGCGAACGCGGCCTCGACGGCGTCGGGGGCGGCGCTGGTGTGGTTGTTCGTGACGTTGGGCGTCGGCTACTTCGTGATCATGATGTTCGGGGTGTTCAACGTGCGGGTGCCGGCGGCGGGCTGGCGGCCGGCGGGGTTCGATCCGGCGCGGGTGGCGGCGAAGCCGCTGGTGACCACGGCGAGCGTGTCGGCGGCGAATGCGGTGAGGACCCGGTCGTTCTGGTTGCTGTGGGTGGTGTTGTTCTGCAACGTGACCGCTGGTATCGGGATCCTGGAGCAGGCCAGCCCGATGATCCAGGATTTCTTCCGCGACGGTGGGACGTCGTCGGTGTCGGTGGCGGCGGCCGGCGGGTTCGTGGGGCTGCTGTCGCTGTTCAACATGGGCGGCCGGTTCGTGTGGTCGTCGACGTCGGACGTGATCGGTCGTAAGCCGATCTATCTGGTGTATCTGGGTGTCGGGATGGTGCTGTACGTGCTGCTGGCCGTGGTCGGGCACGCGGCGACGGCGTTGTTCGTGCTGCTGGCGTGCGTGATCCTGTCGTTCTACGGGGGTGGGTTCGCCACGGTGCCGGCGTATCTGCGGGATCTGTTCGGCACGTTCCAGGTGGGGGCGATCCACGGCCGGCTGTTGACGGCGTGGTCGGCGGCGGGGGTCGCCGGGCCGCTGATCGTGAACGGGTTCCTGGACGCCCAGGGCAAGCCGGGGACGTTGACGGCGGCGGCGTACCGGCCGGCGTTGTTCACGATGGTCGGGGTGCTGGCGGTGGGGTTCGTGGCGAACCTGTTGATCCGGCCGGTGCCGCAGCGGTTCCACGAGCCGGCGGCGGGCCGGGACGTGGTCGAGGATGTGGTGGCGGAGAGGAGCGGTACGCGATGAGCGAGGGCAACCCGTGGGGGCAGCAGGCCCGGTTGGTGGTCTCCTGGCTGGTGGTGTCGGTGCTGCTGGGCTACGGGGTGGTGCAGACGGCGGTCACCGCGGCGAAGCTGTTCACCAGCTGACGCATCGGGACGGGCGGCCTCGGGCAGCACCGCCCGGGCGTGCGCGTGGGGTCAGAGGCCGCCGGCGATGCGCAGGACGGCGCCGGTGGTGTAGGAGGCGTCGGGGCTGAGGAGGAAGGCGATGGCGCCGGCGATCTCGTCGGGTTCGCCGGCGCGGCCGAGCGGGATGCGGCCGGCGGCGCTGTCGGGCCGGTCGGGTAAGCCGGACAGGGCGTGGATGTCGGTGCGGATGATGCCGGGGGCGACGGCGTTGACCCGGATGCCCTGCGGGGCGAGTTCCTTGGCCAGGCCGACGGTGAGGGTGTCGGTGGCGGCCTTGACGGCGGCGTAGTGGATGTATTCGCCGGGGCTGCCGAGGGTGGCGGCGGCGGAGGAGACGTTGACGACGGCGCCGCCGCGGGTCATCCGGCGGGCGGCCTGCTGTGCGCACAGCACGTATCCGATGAGGTTGACGTCGACGACCCGGCGCAGGTCGTCGAGGCGTAGTTCGGTGAACGGGCCGATCGGGCTGGTGACGCCGGCGTTGTTGACCAGGCCGGTGAGGGGGCCGAGGTCGGCGGCGGCGTCGAAGAGGGCGGCGACCTGGTCGGGGTCGGTGGTGTCGGCGGGCACGGCGACGCCTTGGCGGCCGGCGGCGTGGATGTCGGCGAGGACGGCCGCGGCGGCGTCGTGGTCGCGGCGGTAGCCGATGGCGACGTGGTGCCCGGCGGCGGCGAGGCGGCGGGCGGTGGCGGCGCCGATGCCGCGGCTGCCGCCGGTGACGACGGTGACCGGATCCACTGTTGCCCCTCCCCTGCTGTGGCTGCTGGGCCGACGTTACCGTGGCCGGCCCTGGCCTGCGGCGGGGAAGATCACACGGGGGGCTGATCTTCGTCGTGTCGCAGCCGGCTGGTATCAAGGCTGCAATCAAACGTGTGTACGGAAGAGGGCGTGTGATGGCGGGCCAGGGTTTGTCCACTGACGAGGTGCAGGGGATTCGGGAGGCGTTGGCCGCGGGCCGTAAACCGAAGGTGGTGTTCACGGCGGCGGCGGGTCAGATGGCGGGTCAGGTCGGCCAGGTGGTGGAGCTGACCGATCCGGAGGTGTCCGAGGAGTTCGTGGTGGTGCGGTTCGGCCGCGACGAGTTGCCCTTCTCCCCCGCCGACGTGGCGATCGCGCCGCGCGGCGCGGGCCGCAAGCCGGCGGAGCCGAAGCCGGAGGTCGAGGAGCCGCCGGCGCCGGCGGAGCCGGAGTTCGTGCTGGACACGCCGCGGGTGCCGGCGCCGCGCCGGGAGGAGCCGAAGGTGGAGCAGCAGGTGGAGGCCAAGCCGGCGCGTCGGGCGGTGAAGGCGGCGAAGCCGAAGAGCCCGGCCGGGCTGACGGTCACCCTGGCGTACGCCGAGGGTGAGTGGACGGTGGCGGCACAGCAGGGCGCGAAGGCCCTCGCCAAGCCGTACGTGGTGAAGCCGGCGGAGGCGTTGCGGATGGTGGCGCTGGTGGACGTGCCGGGGGTGCAGGAGGCGGTGGAGCAGATCCTGGCGGCGGAGCGGGCGGAGGCGGAGCAGCAGGCGGAGAAGCTGCGTGCGGAGTTGGCGGAGATCGAGGCCCGGCTGGCGGAGCTGCGCGAGGCGCACTAGGGCCTCAGAGCGCGGCGGTCAGCCGTTCGACCACGGTGGCGGCTGGGCCGGTGCCGGCGTGCCGGTAGCCGGTGCCGGCCCACAGGTGCACCCGGTCGGGGTGGCCGGCGGCGGCGGCCGCCGCGCGCATGCCCCGGGTCAGGTGGTGCAGCTCGGGGTAGCCGAGCGGGGCGGTCGGTTCGTACCGGTCGATGAAGGTGTTGCGCAGGCCCCGCGCGGGTCGGCCGGTGAAGGCGCGGGTGAGCACGGTGCTGGTGCGGGCCGGGTCGGCCAGGGCGTCGCGGTGGGTGCGGCTGGCTCCGCTCTCGTCGGTGCGCAGCAGCAGCGTGCCGACGGCCACGGCGGCCGCGCCGGCGGCGAGCAGGTCGCGTACGTCGGTGGGGCCGGCGACGCCGCCCGCGGCCACCAGGGGCAGCCCGGTGGCGGCGGCGACGTCGCGGACGAGTGCTCGGGTGGAGGTGGGCGGGGCGGGTCGGCGTGGGGTGTGGGTGCCGCTGTGCCCGCCCGCCTCGGTGCCCTGGGCGACCAGCCCGTCGACGCCGAGGTCGCGGGCGGCGAGCGCCTCGGCGACCGAGGTGACGGTGACCAGCACCCGGGAGCCGGCGCGGCGCAGCGCGGCCAGCGCCGCCGGGTCGGGCAGCCCGAAGGTGAAGCTGACCAGCGGCACCGGGTGCCGCACCAGCAGGTCGATCTTGTCGGTCCAGTGGTCGTCGTCGTGGACCAGCGGCGCGTCGGTCAGGTCGAGGTCGTACGGTTCGCCCTCGCCGGCGATGCGCCGGGCGTACCGGCGGAAGGTGGTCTCGTCGATCTCGCGGGGTCCGGGCACGAACAGGTTCACCCCGCACGGGGTGCCGGTGGCGGACAGGTCGGCCAGGTCGGCGGCGACCGCGTCGGGGGTCTTGTAGCCGGCGGCGAGGAAGCCGAAGCCCCCGGCCGCGGTGACGGCCCGCACCAGGGCCGGGGTGGTGGCACCGCCGCCCATCGGGGCGCCGACGAGCGGGGTCGCGCTGCCGGACAGGCGGGTCCACGGTGCGTCTGTCACCGGCTAACTGTAGTGCGCGGGGCCGGGGCGACGGGTCGTCCCGGCCCCGCGTGCGGGCTCAGTGTTGTGGGATGTTGGCCACGCCGATGCGCTTGCGGAACACCCAGTACGTCCAGCCCTGGTAGGCCAGCACGATCGGCGTGAACACCACCGCCACCCAGGTCATGATCTTCAGGGTGTAGGGGGTGGAGGCGGCGTTGCTGGCGGTCAGGGTGCCGGCGGCGTCCAGGGTGGACGGCAGCACGTTGGGGAACAGCGCGGCGAACAGGGTCGCCACGGCCAGGCCGATCGCCACGGCGGTGCCGGTGAAGGCCCAGCCTTCCCGGCGTACCCGGGCGGCGGCGACACCGCCGAGCAGGGCGAGGGCGGCGTCGGCGGCGAGCACGACGGCGGCCGCGCTGGAGCGGATGGACAGGGTCCAGACCAGGAAGGCCACCGCCACCACGGCGGTGCCGGCGCCGAGTTTGACGGCCAGGCCGCCGGCGCGGGCGCGGATGTCGCCGGTGGTCTTCAGGGCGAGGAACACCGCGCCGTGGGTGAGGAACAGGCCCAGGGTGGTCACCCCGCCGAGCAGGGCGTACGGGTGGAGCAGGTCGAGCAGGCCGCCGACGTACTCGTGGTCGGCGTCCAGCGGCACGCCGCGCAGGATGTTGGCGAAGGCGACGCCCCAGAGGATCGCCGGCAGCAACGAGCCGAAGAAGATGGCCTGGTCCCAGCGGCGCTTCCAGGACGCCTCGGGGCGCTTGTGCCGGTATTCGAAGGCGACCCCGCGGGCGATCAGGGCGAGCAGGATCAGCAGCAGCGGCAGGTAGAAGCCGGAGAAGAGGGTGGCGTACCACTCGGGGAAGGCGGCGAACATGGCGCCGCCGGCGGTGATCAGCCAGACCTCGTTGCCGTCCCAGACCGGGCCGATGGTGTTGATCAGGACGCGGCGTTCCCGGTCGTCGCGGCCGAGGACGGGCAGCAGCATGCCGACGCCGAAGTCGAAGCCTTCGAGGATGAAGTAGCCGGTGAAGAGCACGGCGACGAGGAGAAACCAGACGGTGGTCAGTTCCACGATGGGCTCCGGGGTCAGTAGGCGAACGCCAGCGGGCGCTCGGCGTCGTCGGTGTCGTCGTCGGCGGGTTGCGGGGTGAGGTCGGGTACGCCGGCCTTGGCGTAGCGGACCAGCAGCTTGAACTCGACCACGGCGAGGGTGGCGTAGATGAGGGTGAACGCGGTGAACGAGGTGAGCACCTCGGCCAGCGAGACGCTGCGGGAAACGCCGTTGCGGGTGAGCATCTCGCCGAAGACGATCCACGGTTGGCGGCCCATCTCGGTGAAGATCCAGCCGAAGGAGTTGGCCAGCAGCGGCAGCAGCGGCATGACGAGGCCGGCGCGCAGCAGCCACCGGCTCGACGGGGTGCGGCCCTTGCGCTGGGTCCAGAGCACGATCAGGGCGATCGCGGCGGCGGCCAGGCCGAGGGCGATCATGAAGCGGAAGCTCCAGTAGGTGACCGGGATGATCGGGGTGTAGCTGCCGGCGCCGTACTGGGTGGCGTACTGGGCCTGCAGGTCGTTGATGCCCTGCACGGTGCCGTTGGGGTCGCCGGTGCCGAGGAACGACAGCAGGTACGGGATCTTCAGGGCGAAGACCTCGCGGCTGCCGTCGAGGCTGCCGACGGTGAGTACGGAGAACGAGGCGGGGCTCTCGGTGGTGTAGAGGCCTTCGGCGGCGGCCATCTTCATCGGCTGCACCTCGGTCATGATCTTGCCCTGGATGTCGCCGGTGAACAGCACCGCCGCGGAGGCGACGAGCACCACCCAGGAGCCGAATTTGGTGGCGAAGCGGTAGGCGTCGGTGTCGGCGCTGCCGCGGTTGCGGATGAGGTGCCACAGGCCGACGGCCACGATCAGCGACCCGGCGACCAGGAACGCCCCGGCCAGGGTGTGCGGGAAGGTGATCAGGGCGACCTTGTTGGTGAGCACGGCGAAGAAGTCGGTCAGTTCGGCGCGGCCGGTGCTCGGGTTGACCCGGTATCCGACGGGGTTCTGCATGAAGGAGTTCGCGGCGAGGATGAAGTACGCGGACAGGTTGGTGCCGATCGCGGCGGCCCAGATGGCGGCCAGGTGCAGCCGCTTGGGCAGCCGGTCCCAGCCGAAGATCCACAGCCCGATGAAGGTCGACTCGAGGAAGAACGCGACGAGGGCCTCGATGGCCAGCGGCGCGCCGAAGATGTCGCCGACGAAGCGGGAGTAGTCCGACCAGTTCATGCCGAACTGGAATTCCTGCACGATGCCGGTGACCACACCCATCGCGAAGTTGATCAGGAAGAGCTTGCCGTAGAACTTGGTGAGCTTGAGGTACCGCTCCTTGCCGGTGCGGTGCCACATGGTCTGGAGGATCGCCACCAGCACGGACAGGCCGATGGTCAACGGCACGAAGAGAAAGTGGTAGACGGTGGTGACACCGAACTGCCAGCGGGCGACGTCCAACGCGTCCACTGAAACCCCCAGCTGTGCGTACTACGGGACGTAGTAAATACTACTCGGCGTCGTAGACGAATCGGCAGCGCCGACGGTCCTGAACCGGCCCGGGACCAATGACCTTGATCACCCGTGCCGCAGGGCCCGGGATCGGGTCTCGCGCCCACCCCGACGCGTGCGACCATCCAGCACTGATGGACACCCCGACCACCTCTTGGCGGGCGCCGCTGCTGTGGCGCGCCGCGCAACTGCTCGCCCGCGGCGTCGTCGGCCTGCTCGGCCGCCTCGAGGTCACCGGCCAGGTGCCGGCCGACCTGCGCCACGGGCCGCTGATCCTGGCCGCCAACCACATCAACCCGTTCGACCCCGTGGTCCTCGCCGCCGCCTGCCGGGCCCGGGGCGTCGCCCCGCGGATCATGGCCACCGGCGGGCTGTTCCGCGCCCCGGTGCTCGGCCCGCTGATGCGCCGCGCCGGGCACATCCGGGTCGACCGGGGCACCAGCGCCGTGCACCAGTCCCTGGAAGCCGCCGCGGCGGCCGTGGCCGGCGGTTCGGTGGTGCTGCTGTACCCGGAGGGGCGCATCGGGCTGGACCCCGGGATGTGGCCCGAACGCGGCAAGACCGGCGCCGCCCGGCTCGCCTTCGCCAGCGGCGCCCCCGTCGTCCCGGTCGCCCAGTGGGGCTCCCACGAGGTGCTGCCGTACCGGGCGCCCAAGGGTCTGCTGCGCGCCGTCGCCCGGGCGGTCGTGCGGCGACCGGTGATCCGGGTGCACTTCGGCACCCCGGTGGTCCTGAGCCACCTGAACCCGGACACGCCCGGAGCCGCCAGGCGGGCCACCGACCGGATCATCGACGCGATCACCGACAACCTGGCGCGGCTGCGCCCCGACGAACCGTACTGGCCCCGCCACGTGGACCCCGGCCGCCCGGCCGACACGGCTCGCGCCCACCGTCGCCGGAGGCCGGGCCGGTGACCGGGCGCCTGAGCGCCCGGGGCCGCAGGGGTCAGGTGGCGGTGGACAGCCGGGCGTCGAGGGCGGCGAGGTCGGGCAGGAACCAGACGTGGTCGTGGCGGTTGGACTCGGCCACCAGCGCCCGCAGTGCCGCGCTGGCCGCGAGGTGCCGGGTGATGTCCCCGACGACGACCAGCCGCAGCCGGTAGTTCACGAACTTCTGCATGATCTCCCCGGCGAAGCGGGTGCCGAGGGAGAAGAAGCGCGGGTCGAGCCGGTCCGCCGGCACGGCCACCACCTCGGCGCCGCCGAAGGCCGCACCGCCGATCAGGTCGAGCGCCTCGTCGGTGGTGGTCACCGGCGGGCCCGCCGGGTCGCACACCAGCACCGCCACCCCGGCCCGCTCCTGCAGCACGTCAGGCATCCCGGACCTCCCCGGCGAGCAGGCCGTTGCCGCCCTGCAGGACCGCGTCGAGCAGGCGCAGCAGCTCGGCGGTGGCGGCAGCGTCGCCGAGCACAATGATCTTCATACGGTGGCGCTCCTCGTCGTGGACGGTCTGGACGCGCAGCGGACGCGTCGGGTCGTGGCCGGTGTTGACGCCGGCGAGCACGAGCGTGGCGAGCCGGTCGGCGGCCGCCCGGTCGACGCCGTCGACCTGCACGATGCTCGACACCTCCAGCGCCGGCGCACCGGTGGGCGGCGCCGGCGCGGGCCGCCCGGTCAGGGCGTCGAGGTCGGCCCGGGAGATCCGGTACTGCTTGCCGATCCGCGCCGCGCGCAGCCGGCCGGCGCGGATGTAGCCGCGCACGGTGCGTACGTGCAGCCCGAGCAGCTCGGCCACCTGCTCGACCGAGTACATGTCATTACTCATCGTGCCTCATCTTAGGCGTGATGGGGAAGGATAGGGAAGTTGGTTGGGTCGACGTCGGCCGGTCACCGGGACGCCATCGAGGCCCGGCATACTTCCGGCGTGCAGCCCCGTCACGGCTACCTGGACGCCCCCGCACCGCTGGCCTTCGCCCACCGCGGCGGCGCGGCCGACGGCGACGAGAACACCGCCGCCGCGTTCGCCCGGGCCGTCGCCCTCGGCTACCGGTACGTGGAGACCGACGTGCACGCCACCGCCGACGGCGTGGCGGTGATCTTCCATGACGCCACCCTGCGCCGGGTCACCGGCGAACGGGGCCGCATCGCCGACCTGCGCTGGGCCGACCTCGCCTCGGTTCGCGTCGGCGGCGCCGCCCTCGTGCCCCGCCTCGACGAGGTGCTCGCCGCCTGGCCGGAGATCCGGTTCAACATCGATGTCAAGGCCGACGGCGGCGTCGCACCGACCGTCGACACGGTCACCCGGGCCGGCGCCGGCGACCGGGTGCTGCTCGCCTCATTCAGCGACGCCCGGCTGACCCGGCTGCGCGCCCTCGCCGGGACGAAGGTCGCCACCAGCCTCGGCATGCGCGGGGTGGCCCGGCTGCGGATGGCCTCCCTGCACGGGCGGTCGCTGCGGCTGCCCCCGTCCGTGGTCGCCGCCCAGGTGCCCGTCCGGTACGGGCGCATCCCCGTGGTCGACCGGCGGTTCCTCGCCTACTGCCACCGGATCGGGTTGCAGGTGCACGTCTGGACGATCGACGAACCTGCCGACATGCACGACTTACTTGATCTTGGTGTGGATGGCATCATGACCGATCACGTCGGCGTGCTGCGCGACGTCTACCGCAGCCGCGGCCACTGGGCCGCCTGAGACGAAGGACCCCGATGGCCGAAACGGTCGCCCCCGCCGTCGCCGAGCCCGCCCAGCCGGGCAGCACCCGCCGCGAACGCACCGGCTGGTACTTCTACGACTGGGCGAACTCCGCCTTCCAGACCACCGTGATCACGGTGTTCCTCGGGCCGTTCCTCACCACCGTCACCGAGCTGGCCGCCGGCTGCGAGTTGGGCGCCGACAGCTGCCACGGGTACGTGCACCCGCTGGGCATCCGGGTCGCCGCCGGCTCCTACTACCCGTACCTGATCTCGCTGTCGGTGTTCCTCACCGTGTTCGTGCTGCCGGTGATCGGGGCGATCGCCGACCGGTCGGCGCACAAGAAGCGGCTGCTGGCCGCCGCGGCGTTCACCGGCGCCGGGGCGACCATCGCGTTCGCCTTCGTCACCGGCGAGCGGTACCTGCTCGGCGGGGCGCTGTTCCTGATCGCCAACATCTCCTTCGGCGCGGCCGTCGTCGTCTACAACTCGTTCCTGCCGCAACTCGGCGGCCCCGACGACCGCGACGCCATCTCCAGCCGTGGCTGGGCCATCGGCTACCTCGGCGGCGGGCTGCTGCTCGCGCTGAACCTGGTCGCGGTCAGCATGCTCAGCGAGGAGGGCAACCCGCAGCGCACCCTGGACCTGGCCCGCTGGTCGATCGTCTCGGCCGGCGTGTGGTGGGCCGCGTTCACCCTGTTGCCGCTGCGCTGGCTGCGCGAACACCCCACCGCCGCGGCGCTGCACGTCGGCGGCAACGTGCTGACCGACGGTTTCAAGCAACTCGGCCGCACCCTGCGGGAGATCAAGGCGTACCCGCTGACGCTGTTCTTCCTGCTCGCCTTCCTGGTCTACAACGACGGCATCCAGACCGTCATCACCCTGGCCAGCCAGTACGGCACCGAGGAGTTGAAGCTGGAGCAGGGCACCCTGATCGTGACGATCCTGCTGGTGCAGTTCCTCGCCTTCGGCGGCGCGCTCGCCCTCGGCGCCCTCGCGCGGCGCATCGGCGCCTGGAAGACCGTGCTGCTGTCCCTGGTGCTGTGGACCGCCGTGATCATCGCCGCGTTCCGGCTGCCCGCCGAGGCGCCGCTGCCGTTCATGGTGCTCGGCGGCTGCATCGGGTTGGTGCTCGGCGGCAGCCAGGCGTTGAGCCGCTCGCTGTTCAGCCAGCTCATCCCCGCCGGCAAGGAAGGCGAGTACTACGGCTTCTACGAGATCAGCGACAAGGGCACCAGCTGGCTCGGGCCGCTCGCCTTCGGGCTGGTGTTCCAGCTCACCGCCTCGTACCGGGTGGGCCTGGTCTCCCTGCTGATCTTCTTCGTGCTCGGGTTCGCGCTGCTCGCCGCGGTGCCGATCCGCCGGGCCATCGTCGCCGCCGGCAACACCCCGCCCCGGGTGCTGTAGCCCGGGCCGGATGCGCGGGCCGGGCACGACATCCCGGCCCGCGCACCGGCAAGATCCTCTCGCGTCGATGGACTAGGCTGCCCCGACGTGACCGACAACGCCGCCGCCCCGATCTGCCTGGCCCGGCCCCTCCCCGGCCCCGGCACCGACCGTGCCGGCGGCTGCGCCGCCGCCCGTGGCGGCGACGGGCGGCCGCTGCACGCCGCCGCGCTGAAGTTCTTCTGGGGGCCGATGGACTGCGGCAAGTCCACGATGGCCCTGCAGATGAACTACAACCACGCCCGGCAGGGCCGCCGCGGCCTGGTCACCACCCGCATCGACCGGTCACTCGGCCCGCAGGTCACCACCCGCATCGGCCTGGCGCACGCCGCCATCGAGGTCACCGACGAGCTCGACCTGCGCGACCTGGTCCGCGACGCGCTCGCCGACGGGGTACGCGTCGACTACCTGATCTGCGACGAGGCCTCCTTCTACAACCTTGAGCACGTCGAGCAGATGGCCGAGCTGGTCGACGAGTACGACGTCGACGTCTACGCGTTCGGCCTGGCCACCGACTTCCGCTCCTGCCTCTTCCCGGCCGCGCAGCGGCTGTTCGAACTCGCCGACGAGGTGGCCCGCATCCAGATCGAGGTGCTCTGCTGGTGCGGCCGGGAAGGGCTGCTCAACGCCCGGGTCGTGCACGGGCGGGTGGTCCGCGAGGGCGAGCAGGTCGTCATCGGCGACACCGTGGACGACGCCGACGTGCGCTACCAGGTGCTCTGCCGCCGGCACTACCGCTCCGGTGACCTCGGCCCGCGCTGAGGTCAGAACGGGTCCCCGCACACCCGCCACTTGCCGTCCTCCTGCACCACCCGCAGGCTGCGCTCCTCACTGGCGCCGCCGTCGCGGGTCAGCCGCGCCTTCACCGTGGCGCGCGGGATGCCGCGCTCGGTGGCCACCGACACATCGGTGATCTCGTAGCCGCTGACCTGCGGCGGGGTGCGCACCCAGCTGCCGAAGCCGACCGCGCTCCACCGGCTGCGCGCGTCCCGGCACAGCTTCTGGTACGCCTTGTCGGTGTCCCCCGACGCCACCTCCCGCAGGAACGCGTCGGCGGTGTCGCGGACCGGGCCGTTGGCCTGCAGCATCATCTGCACGTTCCAGACGCCCAGTCCGGCCACGCCGATCAGGCACAGGCCCAGCCCGAGGCCGGCCAGCAGCAGACCGCTGCGGACCGGCCGGCGGGGCCGGGCCGGCCGGCTCCACGCATGCTCCTTGCCCATCGGGATCGACCGTATGTGCCCGTTACGTCACCGCGCAGCCACATTGACCCTGTCGCGTCGGTGGCGGCATCGTCTACCGTCGGCCCACACCCCTCGAAGGAGTGAGCATGACCCGCTACGTGCAGCCGGCACCGACCCCCGACGACCCGTACAGCGGGGACCCACTGCTGCGGTCCTGGCTGGAGCGGCACCTCGGCCCGGACGGGCATGCCGCCGCGAAGGGCCGGCTGGCCGACCTGGCCGCCGACGTCGCCGGGCCGCTGCGGGCCGCGCACGTCGACGCCGAGGCGCACCCACCCACCCTGGTCCGGTACGACCCCTGGGGCGCCCGCGTCGACCGGATCGACACCTCGGCCGGCTGGCAGGCCCAGCGCGCCGCCGCCGCCCGGCACGCCGTGGTCGCGCTGCCCTATCTGGGGTCCGCGCGCGGCACCTGGGGGGCCGCCGCCCGCGTCGTTCAGCACGCCCTGCTGCACCTGTACGCCCCGGAGTCGGCCACCTTCTCCTGCCCGGTCGCCATGGCCGACGGCGCCGCCGCGCTGCTCAGCCTCCCCGAGGTCGACGGGGCCGTGCGCGAGGCCTGGCTGCCCCGGCTCATCTCCACCGACGCGGACACCGCGATCGTCAGCGGGCAGTGGATGACCGAGTCGCAGGGCGGCTCCGACCTGTCCCGGTCCAGCACCATCGGCCGGCCCGCCGCCGACGGGTCGTGGCGGCTGACCGGCGAGAAATGGTTCTGCTCCGCCGCCGACTCGCCGATGGCGGTGGCCCTGGCCCGGCCCGACGGCGCCGGCCGGGGCAGCCGGGTCCTCGCGCCGTTCCTGGTGCCCCGCTACGCCGCCGACTCGCCGCTGGCCGGCGCCTCCGCCGCCCCCGACGCGCCGGCGCCGGGGGTGACCGTGCACCGGCTCAAGGACAAGCTCGGCACCTGGGCGCTGCCCACCGCCGAGATCGGGCTGCGCGACGCGTACGCACTGCCGCTCGGTGACCCGGCCGTGCCCGGGCTGGTCCGGGCGATGACCCTGGTCGTGGTGACCCGGGTGCACAACGCCTCCGCCGCCGCCTCCGGCATGCGCCGCGGCCTGGCGTACGCCCGCGCGTACGCCGACGGCCGGCAGGTGACCGGCGGACGGCTCATCGAGTCGCCGCTGCACCGGGCCACCCTCGGCGCCCTCGCCGTGGACGCGGTCGGCGCGTTCGTCCTCGCCGGGCACGCGTTCGCGCTGCTCGGGCGGGTCGAGGTCGGCGGCGACCCGGACGCGGCCGCCGAGCTGCGGGTGGTCGCGCCGCTGGCCAAGCTCGCCACCGGGCGGCTCGCCGTGGCCGCCGCCAGCGAGTACGTCGAGGCGTTCGGCGGCGCCGGCTACGTCGAGGACACCGGGGTGCCGCGGCTGCTGCGCGACGCGCAGGTGCTGCCGATCTGGGAGGGCACCACCAATGTGCTCGCCCTGGACGTGCTGCGCGCGGTCGCCCGGGAGGACGCCGGCGCGCCGCTGCTGCGCCGGCTGGCCGCCGCCGTCGACCTGGCCCGCCCGCTCTCCCCCGCCCTGGCCGACACCCTGGCGGCGGTCACCGAGGAGCTGCGCACCCGGCTCGCCGAGGTGACCGCCGACCCGGCCGCCGCCGAGGTGGTCGCCGGGGCGCGCGGGCTGGCGCTGCGCATCGCGTACGCGCTCACCGCCGCGCTGCTGGTCGAGCACGCCGCGTGGGGCGACGAGCAGGCCGAGACGGCGGCCTGGCTCTGGGCCCGGCGCCGGCTGCGGCACGAGGACATCGCCGCCGACGCCCACCGGCACCTGGAGCTGCTCTGCTGAAAGAGCCGGCCGGTACCTGCCAGAGGATGTCAGGATCTGCCGACAGAATGGCCGGCATGACAGTGCACGCCGACCTCGCGATGGTCAACCTCGACAGCTCCGACCCGGCCGCCCACGCCGAGTTCTACTCCCGCGTCCTGGGCTGGGAGGTCACCCACAGCCAGGCCGAATACGCCATGATCAGCAAGGACGGGACGTCGATCGGCTTCGGCCTGGTCGACGGATACACGCCGCCGGCCTGGCCGGACGAAACCGCCGGCAAGCGCTACCACCTGGACGTGTACGTCGACGACCTGACCGTCGCCGAGAAGGAGTTCGTGGCGGCCGGCGCGACCAGGCCGGAGTTCCAGCCGGGCGGCGAGCGGTGGACCGTGCTGATCGACCCGATCGGCCAGCCGTTCTGCATCTGCCCGCGCCCGCAGGGCTGAGCCGTGGGCCGGCTCGTCGGGCGACCACCGCCCGGCGAGCCGGTGGGCCGGTCACCGGAAGGCGGCCACGTGTCGCGCCGCCCAGTCGGCGAAGGTACGCGGCGCCCGGCCGAGCAACCGCTCGACGTCGGGGCTGACCCGCTGCTCGGCCGGCGTGGGGGCGCCCAGGATGCCGAGCGTGGCGGTCACGGCCGGCTCGGGCATGAACTGCAGCATCTGCGCGCGGGCCCGCGCCGGGCTCAGCTCGGCGAACCGCACCGGCTCACCGAGCGCGTCGCCGATCGCCGCCGCCTGCCGGCGAGGCGTGACCAGTTCCGGGCCGGTCAGCTCGTACGTGGCGCCGCCGTGGCCGTCGTGCCGCAGCGCTGCCGCGGCGACCTCGGCGACGTCGGCCGGGTCCACGAACGGCAGACCGACGTCACCGAAGGGCGCGGTGACGGCGCGGGTGCCGCGCACCGTCTCCGCCCAGGCAAAGGCGTTGGTGTGGTAGCCGCTGGGCCGCAGCACCGTCCACTCCAGGCCGGACGCCGTCACCGCCTCCTCGATCTGCGGCGGGTAGCGGTGGCTGCCCACTCCCTGGGAGGAGAGCAGGACCACCCGGCGCACCCCGGCGTCGCGGGCGGCGGCGAGGATCTCGCTCGGGTCGGCCGCCAGCAACTCCCCGGTGAGCAGCAGAAACAGCGCCTCCGCGCCGTGCAGCGCCGGCTTCAGGTCGGCCGGCGCGGCCAGGTCAGCGGGCACGGCCCGTACGCCGGCCGGCAGGTCGGCCGCCGTGACCTGCCGCGACACCGCCGTCACCGGCTCCCCGGCCGCGGCCAACGCTCGCACCAGCGGCCGCCCGACGTTCCCCGTCGCTCCCGTCACCACGATCATGATTGCTTCCTTTCGGTGTGCTCTCTGGACACCTCAGGACGCTAGTTGCCTGGATATAGTAGGTACCTAGAGGAAAGTAACGGCCTGGGAGGCGATTGTGAGCAGGACCACCACGCCGGTGTACCCGGCGGCGCTCGACCCCGAGCAGGCCTGCCCGATCGCGCCGGTGGTCGACATCGTGTTCAGCCGCTGGACCACCCCGATCCTCTGGGCGCTGCACGAATACGGGCGGCAACGGTTCGTGGAACTGGAACGCCGCCTGACCACCATCACCGCGAAGGTGCTCACCCAGCGGTTGCGGCAGTTGGAGCGCGACGGCCTGGTCGTACGCACCTACCACCCCGAGGTCCCGCCCCGCGTCGAATACGAGATCAGTGAGCTGGGGCGCACCCTCGCGCCGCTGTTCGCCACCCTCGCCGAGTGGTCGGCCGTCAACCTCGACCAGGTCGACCAGGCCCGCCGCGACTACGACGCCCGGCCGCGAGGCGCCGGCCGGCGCTGATCGGCCCGCCCGTTCTCGGGTGCGTAGGGCGCGCTCTGGACGTGTCCGTCGGCGGCTCCCGTCCGGCGGCCGCCGCAAGGTGCGTCATCGGCCCACCATCTGCAGGTAGTGCTCGTTGTACATGACGCCGAGGATGTTGCCGAACGGGTCGACCACAGAGGCGGTGACGAAGCCGGGCCCCCGCTGGACCGGCTTCTCGTAGGCCGTGGCACCCAGGGACAGCAGCCGCTCGAATGCGGCCTCGACGTCGTCCACGTGCCAGTAGATCACCGCGCCGCCGGCCTCCTCCGGGCGGGGGCGAGGGGCGAAACGGCGGTCGATGATGCCGAGCTCGTGCTGCAGGTCGCCGATACGGAACTCGACATAGGCGGGCGTCCCCTGGACCGGACGGATGAAGTACGGCTCGACGCCGAGCAGTTCGGCGTACCAGCGGGCGGCAGCGGTGACGTCGTCGGCGAAGAAGCTGACGGTGGTGAGGCCTCGCAGCATCGGAGGATTCCCTTCTTGATCGGTGACACCAGCCATCCTCCGCTTCAAAGTGCTCACCTTCTGAGCACTTTGTGGGAGGATCCTGGCTCATGCGCGCCGATCGTCTCGTGGCCGTCCTGCTGCTGATGCAGATCCGTGGCCGGGTGACCGCGGCCGAGCTGGCCGCCGACCTCGAGGTGTCGGTCGCCACCGCCCGCCGGGACCTGGAGGCGCTCGCGGCGGCCGGCGTCCCGGTCTATCCGCAGCCCGGCCGCGGTGGCGGTTGGTCACTGGTCGGTGGCGCCCGCACCGACCTCAGCGGCCTGACGGCGGCCGAGGCGCAGGCACTGTTCCTGCTCGTCGGCCCCGCCGCCGTCTCGCCCGAGGCCAGGGCGGCGCTGCGCAAACTTCTGGGCGCGCTGCCGCGGACCTTCCGGGCCGACGCCGAGGCCGCCACCGCCGCGACGATGATCGACCCCGCACGGTGGGGTGAGCGGGATCGTCCCAGGCCTGCGATGGTCGACCTGCTGCAGACCACCGTGGTCCGGCGCCGCAAGGTCCGCCTGACCTACGCCGGCCGCGATCGGG
The DNA here is from genome assembly GCF_042869115.1 of Micromonospora sp. NPDC007230. Lineage (NCBI taxonomy): Bacteria > Bacillati > Actinomycetota > Actinomycetes > Micromonosporales > Micromonosporaceae > Micromonospora > Micromonospora sp. NPDC007230. Next base: position 71,667 of record NZ_JBIAFE010000031.1, read on the forward strand.
AACCGACGGAGCGGCTGGTCGATCCGTGGGGCCTGGTCGACAAGGACGACACCTGGTACCTGCTGGCGGGAACCGACCGAGGACGACGGACCTTCCGCGTCGACCGGATCATCCAGGCCGCACCGACCGATCAGCCTGCCGGACGCCCGGACGACTTCGTCCTCACCGCCGCCTGGCAGGAGGTCGTCGACGAGATCGAACAGCGGCGTTCGAGGACCTGGGCGACCGTGCTCGTCCAGGAACGGTTCGTGCCGATCCTGCGTGACCAGTTCGGCCGGCACTGCCACACCGACGGCGAACCCGACCGGGGGCGGGTCCGCGTCCGCCTCGCCGCCCCGACCCCGCTGGACATCGCCCGGCACCTCGCCGGCTGGGGCGCGCTGATCGAAGTCATCGAACCCCGCTGCGTTCAGGACGAGCTCGCCCGCATCGGTGCCGAGCTCGTCAGCCGATACCCGGGTGGGCACACCGACCGCACGGCCGCCGCGATCGGGACCGGACACCGCGGTGCCGAGCACGGGAGGCCAGCTGCCGAGGGGTGACCTGGCCCTTGGGCGGTGGCGTCACTCACCGCGGACCGCCGGGTTGGCCACCCCCACTACGCCGGGGACATCACCTCGTAGAGGTTCCCGGAATCGTCGCGGAAGAACAGCCCCCGGGCGCGCAGTGGATGGTCGGTCCGCCCGTTGTCGGGTGCGCCGGGCTCACTGCCGTACGGCACCCCGCCGTCGCGTAGCCGGGCCAGGATCGCGTCGAAGGTGTCCGGGTCCACGTCGAACGCCAGGTGGTGGCCCTCGGGCGCGGGCACGCTCATGAAGTCCAGGGTGAGCTGATCGTTGACCCGTACCGGGGCGAAGTGGCCGCTGCGCCCGGCCGGCGCAAGCACCGGCAGCCCCATGATGTCGGCGAAGAACCTGGCCGCCGCCCGGTGGTCCCGAGCCGGGACGATCGTGTGGTTGAGGGTGACGCTCATCGGTCCTTCTCTGGTTCGGCCGGCACCAGCGCGCCGTGCAGGAACAGGTCGACCAGTTCGGCCGGGGTCGGCGTTGCGCCGGCCAGCGGGGTGCGGCTGGGCACCAGGACGGCCAGGAACAGGGCGGCGAGTTGGTCGGCGGGCAGCCGCAGCCGGTCCCTCTCGGGCGCGAGCAGCGCGGCGACGGCGGCCCGGACCGCGTCGGCCGACTCCTCCCGGGCCGATGCGCGGTCGCGGACCGGCGGGACGTCGCGCTGCCCGCGGCCTGGGCGGCCGGCGGCGTGGGCGGCGGCGAGCACCGCGCCGATCCGGTCGAGGTGCGCGCGCAGGGCCGTGGCGGCGGCGGTGAGCCGGTCGCCGAGAGGCTGATCGAGCGGGATCGCGGCCACCTCGCTGAGGGCCGTGTCGGGGCGCAGCGCCTCGGCGACGCAGGCGTCGAGCAGGGCGTCCTTGTCGGGGAAGGCGCGGAAGACGGTCGCCTCGCCGATGCCGGCGGCGCGGGCGACCTGGGCGGTGGTGACCGCGGCGCCGTGCGTGGCGAGCAGCGGCAACGCGGCCCGCACGATCATGGCCCGACGCTGGTCGGGGCTCAGTCCCGGCGCGCGGCGCCGGGGTGTCTCAGGGTCCGTCATGGCATCCAGCATGCGGAGTGAGTACTCACTCCGTCAACGGTTTTATCCCCGCCGTCGCGACCGGGCCGCCCAGATGACGTACGCGGGATCCCGGTCCAGGTTGTGCCGGTCCCGGTCGTAGCGGCGGGTGGTGCGCGGGTCGGCGTGCCCCATGGCGTCCTGCACGTCCTCCAACGGCACGCCCTCGGCGCGGGCGGTGGTGGCGAACGCGTGCCGCAGCGAGTGCGGGGACAGCTTCGCCCAGGCGGGGATCCCGGCGGCCCGGGCGAGCCGGCGGACCAGCCGGAACACCGAGTGCCGGTCCAGCCGGGCGCCGCTGGCGGTGACCAGCAGCGGCCCGGTCAGCTCGGGCACGGTCACCCCCTGCGCGGCGGCCCGGGCGGCCAGGTAGGCGTCCACCGCGTACGCGGTGCCGGGGGTGAGCGCGCGGCGGCGGACCTTGCCGCCCTTGCCGACGAACCGGACGCTGCGGTGCCCACGCTCCGCGCCCAGGTCGGTCAGGTCCAGCGAGATCAGCTCACCGACCCGCAGGCCCAGGTCGGCCAGCAGGGCGATGGCGGCCCGGTTGCGAGCGGCGGTCGTGCCGGTGTCCGCCTCGGCGGCCGCGAGCAGCGCGTCGACCTCATCCGGGGTCAGGCCGACCGTGGCGGAGTGGTCCCGGTCGACCCGCGGACGGTCGGCGGCGGCGACCGGGTTGGCGTCGACCGCACGCAGCTTGACCAGGAAGTCGTACCAGCTGGACAGCGCGGACAGGCGGCGGGCGACGGTGGCCGGGGTGAGCGGCCGGCCGCTGCGCACGCCGAGCGTGGCCTCCAACTCCCGGCCGTAGGCGTTGACGTCGAGGAAGCTGGCCCGCAGCGGGTCGAGGCCCCGGCCGGCGCACCAGCTCAGCCAGCCGGCCACGTCGCGCCGGTACGCGTCGCGGGTGTGCTCCGACAGCCGCCGGTTCCGCAGCCACGCCTCGGTGAAGTCGGCCGGCCCGCCGGTCAGGGCGGGCAGCACCGACCCGCGGGGCAGCACCTCGGGACGCAGCATGTGAGAAAGGCTCTCAGCCGGCGGGCGGAATCGCGACGAGGCGCGCCCGACCGGAATCCGACGAAGATCACACCGTTCCGCCACCTGGGCGGGCCACCAGCGGTTTTCCGGTCCGGGATACCGTCACCGGGTGCGTGCCAGCCGCCTGGTGTCCCTGCTGCTGCTCCTGCAGACCCGCGGGCGGATGACCGCCCAGGAGCTCGCCGACGCCCTGGAGGTCTCCGTCCGGACCGTCTACCGCGACGTCGAGTCGCTCGGCGCCGCCGGCGTCCCGGTGTACGCCGACCGCGGCCCGGCCGGCGGGTACCGGCTGTTGGAGGGCTACCGGACCCGGCTGACCGGGCTGACCGCGCCGGAGGCGGAGGCGCTGTTCCTGGCCGGGATGCCCGGCCCGGCCGCCGAGCTGGGCCTCGGTCAAGTGGTGGCCGCGGCCGAGCTGAAAGTGCTCGCCGCGCTCCCCGACGAGCTGGCCGACCGGAGCGGTCAGGTGCGGCAGCGGTTCCACCTGGACGCGCCGGGCTGGTTCCGCCAGCCCGAGCCCACCCCGCATTTGGCCACGCTGGCCCGGGCGGTGTGGGAGGACCGGCTGGTGGAGATCCGTTACCGGCGCTGGCGGGCCCCGCGCGAGGTGACCCGGGTGGTGGCCCCGCTGGGCGTGGTGCTCAAGGCGGGCCGCTGGTATCTGGTGGCCCGGTGCGGCGAGCAGCTGCGCACCTACCGGGTCGGCGCGGTGCTCGACCTGGTGGTGCGCGACGAGCGGTACGCGCGGCCGGCGGACTTCGACCTGGCCGGGTACTGGCAGGGGTGGACCGCGCGGTACGAGCGGGACGTCTACCGCGGGCAGGCGCGGGTGCGGATGACGGTGGCCGCGCTGGAGTTCGCGCAGCACGTCTTCCCGCCCGAGATGAGCCGGGCGGCCCGGGCGGCGGCCGGCGAGCCGGACGAGCACGGCTGGCTGGAGACCAGCGTGCCGATCGAGTCGGTGAAGCACGGCCACACCGAACTGCTCAAGCTGGGCGCGGAGGTGGAGGTGCTGGCGCCGGCCGAGCTGCGGGAGCGGCTGGCCGCCACCGCCCACGCCCTGGCCCGGCTCTACCCGGTGCGGACACCGGTGGGCGCCTCCGCCCCGGACGCCTCGACCGGTGAGTCGGATTGACCCCGCTCAGCACGGGGCGACCGGGTCGCCGACCCGGGCCGGCAGCAGCTTCTCGAACCAGTGCTGGGCGTACGGGCCGTCGTTGAACGCGGGGATCTCGCGGTAGCCGTGGCGGGCGTACAGGGCGCGGGCCTCGACCAGGTCGGCGCGGGTGTCCAGCCGGAGCCGGTCCGCCCCGCTCGACCGGGCGTACGCCTCCACGGCGGCCAGCAGGGCGGCCCCGCCGCCCGTGCCGCGGTGCGCGGGCCGGACGTAGACCCGGGTGAGTTCGGCCCAGCGGGGACGCCAGCGCAGGCCGGCACAGCCGGCGAGCTGCCCGTCGTGGCGGGCCAGCACGAGCAGCCCGGTGGGCGGCGCGAGGTCGTCGCTGGGCATCTCGGCCAGCGCCTCGGTCACCTCCGCCGGCCGCTCCGGCCGGCCGTGCCAGCGGCGGACCATCTCCGCCATGTACTCGCGCAGCAGGATCGCCGCTTCGGGGGCGTGGGGTGGGGTGGAACAGGTAGTCCAGGTCGTCACCGCTCGATCCTCACCGCACCGTCAAACGGCTTTCGCCCGCCCGATGCGCCGGTCAGGGGCGAACCGGCGGGTGCTCGGCGGCGAGGGCGACCCGGCGCAGCAGGTCCGACAGCAACCGCCGCTCCTGCGGGGTGAGCGCGCCGAGCACCCGGTGCTCCTCGTCGCCGACCACCCCGAGCGCGCGCCGCCAGGCCGTCCGGCCGGCCTCGGTCAGTTCGACGTCGATGCGCCGCCGGTCCACCGGCGAGGGGATCCGCCGGACGAACCCGCGGCGGACCAGCGCGTCCACCCGGGCGGTGATCGAGGCGGGCGCCATCCGCAGGTCGCCGGCGATCTCCGAGGGGGCGGCCCGGCCACCGCGTCCGGCCAGGGCGTGCAGGGTGCCGTACTCCTTCTCCTGGAGGTCCAGGTCGGCGAGGGCCCGGTCCTTCACCTCGCGCAGGTGCCGGGTGAGGACCGACATCCGGGTGACCGCGCCCTCCACGTCGGGATCGAGGTCGGGCAGGACGGGCAGCCAGCGCGCCACGTGCTGGTCGGTGCGGTCGCGGTCGGTCACCCGCCCCACGGTACGCCGTCGCCGAAATATTCGTTGTCGAAATGTTCGACGCCGAAGTATCCTGCCGGGGTGACACACCCCCTCCGGCTCCGCGCCTTCCGCCTGCTCTTCCTCGGCCGTACCGTCTCCGCCTTCGGCGACGCCGTCGTCCCCACCGCCCTCGCCCTGGCCGTGCTCCGCGCCACCGGCTCGACCAGCGCCCTCGCGGTGGTGCTGGGCTGCGCCATGGTGCCGCGGCTGCTGCTGCTCCCCCTCGGCGGCGTGGTCGCCGACCGGTTCGACGCCCGCCGGGTGGCCCTCGTGACCGACCTGGTGCGCTGCGCCGCCCAACTGGTCGTCGGTGTCGAACTGCTCGGCGACGCCCCGGCGCTGCTCCACCTCGCGGTCGCCTCCGCCGCCGGCGGCGCGGCCTCGGCCTTCGCCATGCCCACCGCGTCCCCGCTCGTCGCCGGCACCGTCGACGCCGAAGGGCGGCAGCGGGCCAACGCGCTGATGGGCGTCACCGCCAACGCCAGCCGGCTCGCCGGCCCCGCCCTGGCCGGCCTGCTGGTCTGGACCGCCGGCCCGGGCTGGGCGTTCGTGCTGGACGCCGCCTCGTTCGCGGTCAGCGCCGCCCTGCTGTCGGTCATCCGGGTCCGGCACGTCGCCGTCCCACACCGGTCGCTCCGCGCCGACCTGGTGCTCGGCTGGCGGGAGGTCCGCTCCCGCGACTGGTACTGGAGCAGCCTGCTCGCGCACGGCGTGTGGAACGGCGCCGCGGCGGTGCTGCTCACCGTCGGCCCGGTGGTCGCCGTCGATCGCCTCGGCGGGGAGGGCGTCTGGGTGCTGCTGCAGCAGGGCGGCGCGGTCGGCCTGCTGCTCGGGTCGCTGCTCGCCGCCCGGGTACGCCCCGCCCGGCCGGTGCTGCTCGGCAACCTGGCCCTGGCCACGTACGCGGCGCCGCTGCTCCTGCTCGCCGCCGCCGCGCCCGCTCCGGTGAGCATCGCCGCGTACTGCCTCGCGCTGGTCGCGCTCGGCTTCCTCAACCCGGTCTGGGAGACCGTGGTGCAGGGCCAGTTCCGGCCCGACGTGCTGGCCCGGGTCACCTCGTACGACTGGCTGATGTCGCTGGGCGCCATGCCGATCGGGTACGCCCTCGCCCCGCTCGCCGCCCGCGCCTGGGGGCCGTCGACGCCCCTCGCCGTGGCCGGCGTGCTGGTGCTGCTCGCCTGCGCCGGCACCGCCGCCGTTCCCGGCGTACGCCGGCTGCGCTGGCCGGTCGACGCCCCGCCCGCGCCCGTGGCGCAGGTGCCGGCGGGGCGCTGACCGGAGCGGTCAGAGCCGATGCCCGGTGGTGGCGTCCACGTGGTCGGGCACCTCGTCGTGCCGGTCCCCCACACTGGACGTCCCGGACGGCTCGAACATGAGGATCGACGCGCCGTCCGGCGCGGACGGCCGGTGCTCCACCCCACGCGGCACCACGAACACCGCGCCGCGCGGCAGCACCACCTCCCGCTCGGCGCCGTCCCGGCCGTCGCGCAGGGCGATCCGCAACTCCCCGTCGAGCACCAGGAAGAACTCGTCGGTGTGCTCGTGGGAATGCCAGACGTGCTCGCCGGCCACCTTCGCGATCCGGACGTCGTAGTCGTTGACGGTGGTCACGATGCGCGGACTCCACAGCTGGTCGAAGCGCCCTAGGGCGGCTGCCAGCTCGATCGGCTCAGCTTCCATCCACCCATCGTCGCCCACGATCACAGGGGACGGTGCATCACGTGCAACCCGACCCGGCCCAGGGCCGGGTGCTCGAACGCCTCCGGCACCGTGCCGATCACCGCGAAGCCGAGCCGCCGGTACAGCTCAACGGCCGCCACGTTGCTCTCCACCACGGCGTTGAACTGCATCGCGGCGTAGCCCCGGCGGCGGGCCCAGGCCAGGGCGTACTCGGCCAGGGCCCGGCCGACGCCCCGGCCCCGGGCGTGCGCGGCCACCATGAAACTGGCGGTGGCCACGTGCGCGCCGGGGCCGGGCCGGTTGGTGCCCATCTTCGCGGTGCCCAGCACCGTGCCGTCCGCCTCGGCGACCACCGTGTGCCCGGGCGGCCGCTCCACCCACACGTCGTACGCGACCTCCGCGGGCCACGCCGGGTCGTACGGGAAGGTCTCCCCGGCCGTGATGACGTCCTCGACGATCGGCCAGACCTGCACCCAGTCGGCCTCGGTGAACTCCCGGATCCACATTCCGGGCACGGTAGTCAGCCGGCCCGCCGCGGAGCGAACCGGTTTTCCGGCGTCCGTACCCGAACCGTGACCTTCCCGCCGTGGCACGGGACCCCGCGCGGGGCGGGCCTCGCCCATCATGGGCACATGGTCGAACCCGCCACCGACCTGGACCGCCGCGAGGCGCCGCCCGAGGTGGCCGGGCCACCGCCGGCCGGTCCCCGCTCCGTCGGGCCGTGGCTGGTCGGCGGCGCGGTCAGCGCCGTGCTGCTGCTGCTCGCCGGCCGGTACGGCTACCACCGCGACGAGCTGTACTTCCTGCTCTGCGGCCGGCACCTCGACTGGGGGTACGTCGACCAGGGTCCGCTGGTGCCGGCCCTGGCCCGGCTGCTGGACACCCTCGCACCCGGCAACCTGGTGCTGCTGCGTACGCCGTCGGCGCTGATCGCCGGCGCGGCGGTCGTGGTGGTCGCGGCGATCGCCAGGGAGTTCGGCGGCGGCCGGGGCGCGCAGCTGTTCGCCGCGTTCCTCGCCGCGGTGGCGGGCATCGTGCTCGCCCCCGGGCATCTGCTCAGCACCACCACCGTCGATCTGCTGGTCTGGCTCGTCGCCGCCTGGTGCGCGCTGCGGATGCTGCGCACCGGCGACACCCGCTGGGCCCTCGGCGTCGGCCTGGCGCTCGGCGTCGGCATGCTGAACAAGCTGCTGCCCGCCCTGCTCGCGGTGGGCCTGCTGGCCGGGGTGGCGATCGGCGGGCCACGTCGGCTGCTGCGCGACCGGTGGGTGTACGCCGCCGCCGGCATCGTCGCCGTGCTCGCCGCGCCCTACCTGCTCTGGCAGGCCGCGCACGGCTTCCCCCAGCTGACCGTGGCGTCCTCGATCGCCGACGGCGACAGCTCCTACAGCGGCCGGCTGGAGGCGCTGCAGCTGCAACTGGTCATCATCAGCCCGGTCGCGGTGCCGATCTGGGTCGCCGGGCTGGTGGCGCTGCTGCGCCGGCCGGCCTGGCGGGCGTACCGGGCGATCGGCTGGGCCTGGCTGGTGGTGTTCGCCATCGTGCTGCTCGCCGGCGGCAAGGGCTACTACGACGCCCCGCTGCTGTTGGCGGTCACCGCCGCCGGCGCGGTCGTCACCGCCGAGTGGGCCGGCCGGGGCGCGGTGCTCGCCCGGCGGGCGCTGCTCGCCGCCGGCGCGGCCGTGGCGGTGGCCGGCAGCGCCGTCCTGCTGCTGCCCACCCTGCCGGCCGACCGGCTGCCCGGCTTCGTGGTCGACGTCAACTACGACGCCGGCGAGACCATCGGCTGGCCGGCCTTCGCCGACTCGCTCGCCGCCGTCCACCGCGGCCTGCCGCCCGAGCAGCGGACGCGCGCGGTGATCCTCACCGGCAACTACGGCGAGGCGGGCGCGGTGGCCCGGTACGGGCCGCAACGCGGCCTGCCGCGGGCCTACTCCGGGCACAACAGCATGGCCGGATTCGGCCGCCCGCCCGAGGACGCCGACGTGGTCATCGCGGTCGGCTGGGCCCGCCCCGACCAGCTACGAGGCTGGTTCACCGAGGTCACCCAGGCCGGCCGGATCGACCAGCGGGTCGACGTCGACAACGACGAGAACGGCCTGCCCGTCTACGTCTGCCGGGGGCTGCGGCGGCCGTGGTCGCAGATCTGGGACACCGAGGTACGCCACGCCGGCTGAGCATATTCCGAGCGCACGCCGATCATGATCGCTACAGTCTCGCCCCGTGGCCGCCCTCGTCTCCCACCGGTTCACCCAGGACGCCGCCCGGCGGCCCGACGCCGCCGGCCTGGTTCTGGTCGACACGGTGGTCGAGGAGCGAGAACGGGAGTACGAGCCGGGCTCCCCCGCCGCGCGAGCTGGCGATACGGTGCGGCATCGGATCGCCGCCCCGCATCGGCCGCGACATACACCACGACGAACCCGACCTCGTGGCGGAGGAGTTCACGACGATGCTGAGAGGAATCCGGGGTTGACCGACACCAGGACCAGACTGCTGGCCGACCTGCGGCGGATCGAGGACGACGACTACCAGCTCCGACCCGGCGAGCGGGAGGCGGACTTCGTCCCGGCGCTGCTGGCCCACATCGGCGACCCCGCGCCGGAACTGCGCGACGAGCTCGTCTACCCGACCTTCCGCGCCTTCATCACGGCTGGCCGGCTCACCGAGGAGGAGCTGCGCACCCTGCTCGGCACGCTGCTCGACGACCGGCACCTCTTCCACGGCATCGGCGACACGGGTGACCCGAGCGTGTTCACCCATACCTTCAGCATGCTGGTGGTCGCGCTAGTGCTGGAGCGGCACCGCCGCCACCCGTTCCTCGCCGCCGGCCAGTTCACCCAGGTACGCGACGCCCTGCTGCGCTACCACCGCCAGGAGCGGGACCTGCGCGGGCTCGTCGCCGAGGACGGTTGGGCGCACGCCGCGGCACACGGCGCGGACGCCCTCGACGAACTGGTTCGCTGCCCGGAGGCCGACCCGGCCACCTGCCGCGCCGTGCTGGACGCGCTGCGCGGCCTGCTGCACAACGGCACCACGACCCTCGCCGAGGAGGAGGACGAGCGGATCGCCACGGTCGTGGATGCGCTGGTCGAGGAGTCGCTGTTGCCCGCGCAGGAGATCGCCGAGTGGCTCGGCGGCCTAGGGCGTGTCCTGCCGATCTTGTAGTGGTTGATCGTTGACGATGTGCCGGTGGTGCGTCGCGGGGAGTTGACTGATGAGGCGTGGTCAGTG
>NZ_JBIAFE010000032.1:0-72284 GCF_042869115.1 Micromonospora sp. NPDC007230
GGGGTGCGCCCGGCGCCGCCGGCCCCCCCCCCCCCCCCGGCGGGGCGGGCCCCCCCCCCCCGCCCCCCCCCCACGGCGAGGGCGTAGCGCGCCGGCTCCCAGGTCCACCCGTGCGCCCCCAGGCAGCGACCACGATCGGCAGCGACCATGCGGGCTACGGCAAGCACAACCCACAGCCGGCAGCCACTCGCGACAGGTGCACGGCGAGCCACACCCTCAACCGCGACCAAAGCCGGCAGCGACCCATGACAGGGCACGGCGGGCCATACCCGACACCGCAACCAAAGTCAGCAGCCACTCACGAGCGGTGCACGGCGGGCCGCACCCCGAGAGCGACCAGAACCGGACCCGCCACGACCACCCGAGGCGGCGGCTCAGGCGGCGGGCCAGTCCTGGGAGGCCAGACGCGGCGAGGCCGCCCCGGGCGGGGCGGCCTCGAGCCAGGAGAGGAAGCCGGTGACCGTGGATCGCGCCATGGCGATCTCCACCGGTGCGTGGTTGCTGGTACAGCGCAGGATCACCCAGTCGGCCGGCATGGAGAACCGTTCCTGCCCCTCGGGCAGCCGGCGGCGCTCCACGGCGAGCCGCTTACGGAAGAGCACCCGCTTGGGCCGCAGGGCGAAGCTGAACATGCGGTACCAACGAAGTTCGTCACCGACGAAACGGCCGAAGCCGGGTGACCAGCCTCGGCCGTCAAGGATCGTGGAGACCCGGACACTTAGCCGGATGATGCCTCCGCTGCGGGTGAACAGGGCCCGCCGAACGAAGAGGATCAGAAGCGCGGCGAGCACGACCGCGACGCCGATTCCGATCCCTTCCACGATCTCCATCGGCGGGTCGGCTCAGCGCGCCGGGGTGGCGGGGGTGGCGCTCTCGGCGAGGACGGTGACGCCCGCCCCGGTCACCGACAGGAAGCCGCCGGCGACGTCGTACGCGACCTGCTGGCCGCCGGCCTGCTTGATGCGTACCTGGCTGGGCTCCGCGAGCTGGCCGAGCAGGGGCGCGTGCCCCGCCAGCACACCCAGCTCACCTTCGGTCGTCCGGGCGACGACCATCTCGGCCTCGCCGGACCAGACCTTCTCCTCGACGGCTACGAGCTCGACGTGAAGCTGCTGTGCCACGCTGTCTCCTTGCTGCGGCGGCGGATTGCCGAAAGTCTAGTCGCGGCCCGGAGCGCCACCCAACGCGGGTGGCGAGAGCTGCGCCACGTCACGGCAACGGACTCCGGCACCCGCCGGGTCCGTTGGCGCTCAGGTTAGCTGGTCTTCTGCTTGAACTCGGGGTGCTCCAGCATGAACGCGTCGATCTGTTCGTTGCCGATCGCCGCGAAGAAGTCGTCGGCCGCCGGGAGCAGCCGCTCCCCCTTGTACGCCGAGCCGGTACCGATGTTCGCGCCGGGCAGCTTGATCATCTCGATCGAGTCGGCGCGGATGCCCTTCAGGGCGAGCGCGAAGTCGACCACGCTGTTGCCGCGGCCGTTGAAGATGAGGGACTCGCCGGCGGCCCGGAGCACCCGGTCCAGCTTCACCGGGTTGGTCACCACGTCGGCGCTGAACGCCTGGCTCACCATCGCCTTGATGAACTGCTGCTGGTGCCGCTGCCGGCCGTAGTCGGCGTCCGGCACACCGTTGCGCGGGTAGCGCTGCCGCACGTAGTCCAGCGCCTGCCAGCCTTTGAGGTGGGCGTTGCCCTTCTTGTACTCGGCCTGTGGGCCGAGGTAGCCCCCGCCGCCCGGCTTGAGCTGACGCATGCTGCCGTCGGGCTGGCGGTGCTCCGACTTCACGTCCCGCTCGATGTACATGTCGACGCCGCCCATGGCGTCGACGATCTTCCGGAAACCGGTGAAGTCGATGATCGCGCCGGCGTCGAAGCGCTTGATCCCGGTGACCTGCTGAACGGTCAGCGCGAGCAGCTCGAAGCCCTGCACGGGGTCCGGGTTCCGCCCCGGAACCACGCTGCCCCGCGACATCGCCGCGTTCAGCCGGTCGGTGCCGCCCGAGTAGTCCGCCTTGGCGAAGGCCGGGATGTCGACCCGCAGGTCGCGTGGCAGCGAGAAGAGATAGCCCCGGTCCAGGCCGGCCGGCACGTGCAGGACCATGATCGAGTCGGACAGCGGCCGGTCCTCCGGCTTCCGGGTGTCGACGCCGACCAGCAGGATGTTGAGCGGGCCCTTGATGTCGCTCTTCTTCTCGGTGGCGCCGGCCGCCTGGTCGCCGAAGAGGTCCCCCTTGCCGACCGCGCCCTCGTAGCGGGCCACCAGCGCGTGGTAGCCGACCAGCACGCTGCCGCTGAGCACCATGAGGACCACGCCGAAGATCGTGCACACCCGGGCCCAGCGGGGCACGCCCCGCCACATGGACCGCTTGCCGCCGCGCGTGCCGGCCTTAGCCACGAACTTCTCCAATCGTCGCGCCCACGACTGGTAGACGGGCGGGCGGATCCGTTTCGTTGCGAGAGATCAACGGTGATGACGTGAAGTCGTGTCACGAACGGTACCGCGCGGTCGAGCGAACCGCGTGCCGGGCAACCGGACAGCTGGTATGGGCCGGGCCTGAACAGGCGGAGGCCGCCCCGACATCTGTCGGGACGGCCTCCGTGGACTGTGGCAAGGGTCTCAGCCCTCCATCAGCTCCTTGGCCTTGTGCTCCAGGTCCTCAAGACCGCCGCACATGAAGAAGGCCTGCTCGGGGAAGTGGTCGTACTCGCCCTCGCTGATCTTCTTGAACGCCTCGATGGTCTCCTTGATCGGGACCGTCGAGCCCGGCACGCCGGTGAACTGCTCGGCGGCGTAGGTGTTCTGCGACAGGAAGCGCTCGATCCGCCGGGCCCGCTGCACGGTGATCTTGTCTTCCTCGGAGAGCTCCTCGATACCGAGGATGGCGATGATGTCCTGCAGGTCCTTGTAGCGCTGCAGGATCCGCTTCACCTCGGTGGCCACCTGGAAGTGCTCCTGGCCGACGAACTCCGGGGCGAGGATCCGGGACGAGGACGCCAGCGGGTCCACGGCCGGGTAGATGCCCTTGTCGGAGATCGACCGCTCCAGGTTGGTGGTCGCGTCCAGGTGGGCGAACGTGGTGGCCGGCGCCGGGTCGGTGTAGTCGTCGGCGGGCACGTAGATCGCCTGCATCGAGGTGATGGCCTGGCCCCGGACGGAGGTGATCCGCTCCTGGAGCTCGCCCATCTCGTCGGCCAGGGTCGGCTGGTAACCGACGGCGCTCGGCATGCGGCCGAGCAGCGTGGAGACCTCGGAACCGGCCTGCGTGAAGCGGAAGATGTTGTCGATGAAGAGCAGCACCTCCTGCTTCTGCACGTCGCGGAAGTACTCCGCCATGGTGAGCGCGGAGAGGGCGACCCGCAGCCGGGTGCCCGGCGGCTCGTCCATCTGGCCGTAGACCAGCGCGGTCTTGTCGATGACGCCGGACTCGGTCATCTCGGCGATGAGGTCGTTGCCCTCACGGGTGCGCTCACCCACGCCGGCGAAGACCGAGGTACCACCGAAGTTCCGGGCGACGCGGGTGATCATCTCCTGGATGAGCACCGTCTTGCCCACGCCGGCGCCGCCGAACAGGCCGATCTTGCCGCCCTTCACGTACGGGGCGAGCAGGTCGATGACCTTGATGCCGGTCTCCAGCATCTCGGTCTTCGGCTCCAGGTCCGCGAAGGCCGGGGCCTTGCGGTGGATCTGCCAGTGGTCGTCCGGGTTGAGCGTCTCGCCCTCGGTGAGGTTGAGGCACTCGCCGATCGCGTTGAACACGTGGCCCTTGACCGCGTCGCCGACCGGCACGCTGATCGGCGAGCCGGTGTCCCGCACCTCGGTGCCGCGGACCAGGCCGTCGGTCGGCTGCATCGAGATGGCGCGGACCAGGTTGTCACCCAGGTGCTGGGCGACCTCCAGGGTCAGCGTCTTCTCGCCGCCGGACAGGGTCACGTCGACGTGCAGGGCGTTGAACAGGTCCGGCATGGCGTCGCGCGGGAACTCGGCGTCGACGACCGGGCCGATGACCCGGACCACGCGACCCGTGGCCGTCTTGGTCTCTACTGGGGCAGTCATCACACTTCACTTCCCGACGCGGCGAGCGCGTTCGCGCCGCCGACGATCTCACTGATCTCCTGGGTGATCCCGGCCTGGCGGGCCGTGTTCATCTCACGCGTGTACTTCTCGATCATCTCTTCGGCGTTGTCGGTGGCGCTCTTCATCGCCCGCCGACGGGCCGCCGACTCGCTGGCCGCCGACTCCAGCAACGCCGCGTAGATCCGCGTGTTGATGTACTTCGGCAGCAGCGCGTCGAGCAGCGCCTCCGCCTCCGGCTCGAACTCGTACGCCGGGAGCAGACCCTCGGACCGCGGCCGGTCCTCGACCTGCATCGGGCCGATGATCCGCGTGACCGGCGTCTGGGTCATCAGGGACTTGAACTCGGTGTAGACGATGTGCAGCTCGTCGATGCCGACAACCCCGTCCGGCCCGGCCCCGCCGTCCACGTCGTCCGCGCCGGCCGTGAACGCCTTGATCAGCGTCTCGCCCACCTCGCGGGCGTCGGAGAACGCCGGCTGCTCCGAGAAGCCGGTCCAGCTCGCCGCGATGTCCCGGTTGCGGAACCGGTAGAAGGTCACGCCCTTGCGACCGATGACGTAGAGCACGGGCTCCTTGCCGTCGGCCGCGAGCCGGGCGATCAGCGACTCCGCGGTCCTGATCGCGTTGGAGCTGTACCCGCCGGCCAGACCGCGGTCGCTGGTGACCAGCAGGACGCCCGCCCGCCGCACCCGCTCGCGCGGGGTGAGCAGCGGGTGGTCGATCCGCGCGTTGGACGCCAGCGCCGTGAGCACGTCCGTGATCGCCTTGGCGTACGGGAGGGACGCCTCCACCCGCGCCTGGGCCTTGGCGATGCGGCTCGTCGCGACGAGCTCCATCGCCTTGGTGATCTTCTTCATCGACTTCGCCGAGCGGATCCGTTGACGAAGAACGCGAACCTGGGCGGCCATCGTCAGCTCTCAGCCGGGCGGTCGGTCGAGCCCTCGCGGAAGCGGGTCACCGTCTCGCGGGTCTCCTCGCCCTCCAGCGGCTTGGCCGGGGCCTCGTTGATCCGGACCTCGTCCTCCTTGCCGAGGAAGAGCTGCTTGAACTCGGTGATGGCCGAGTCCAGCGAGCCGATGATCTCGTCGTCCCACTTGTTGTCGGCGATCGCGGCCAGGACACCCTCGTGCTTGTGCCGGAGGTACTGCAGAAACTCCGACTCGAAGCGCTTGATCTCGCCGACCGGGATGTCGTCCAGCTTGCCCTCGGTGCCGGCCCAGACCGAGACGACCTGCTCCTGCACCGGGTACGGCGAGTAGTTCGCCTGCTTGAGCAGCTCGACCAGGCGGGAGCCGCGCTCCAGCTGGGCGCGGGAGGCCTTGTCCAGGTCGGAGGCGAAGGCGGCGAACGCCTCCAGCTCGCGGAACTGGGCCAGGTTGAGCCGGAGCGAACCGGCGACCTTCTTCATCGGCTTCACCTGGGCGGCGCCACCGACCCGGGAGACCGAGGTGCCGACGTTGATGGCCGGCCGGACGCCCTGGTTGAACAGGTCGGTCTCGAGGAAGATCTGGCCGTCGGTGATCGAGATGACGTTGGTCGGGATGAACGCCGAGATGTCGTTCGCCTTGGTCTCGATGATCGGCAGGCCGGTCATCGAGCCGCCGCCCAGCTCGTCGGAGAGCTTGGCGCAGCGCTCCAGCAGCCGGGAGTGCAGGTAGAAGACGTCACCCGGGTACGCCTCGCGGCCCGGCGGGCGGCGCAGCAGCAGCGACACGGCCCGGTACGCCTCGGCCTGCTTGCTCAGGTCGTCGAAGACGATCAGGACGTGCTTGCCGCCGTACATCCAGTGCTGGCCGATGGACGAGCCGGTGTACGGGGCGAGGTACTTGAAGCCGGCCGGGTCCGAGGCCGGGGAGGCGACGATGGTGGTGTATTCCATCGCGCCCGCCGCCTCCAGCGTCCCCTTGATGGAGGCGATGGTGGAGGCCTTCTGGCCGACGGCGACGTAGATGCAGCGAACCTGCTTCTTCGGGTCGCCGGAGCGCCAGTTGTCCCGCTGGTTGAGGATGGTGTCGAGGGCGACCGTGGTCTTGCCGGTCTTCCGGTCACCGATGATCAGCTGGCGCTGGCCACGGCCGATCGGGGTCATCGCGTCGACGGCCTTGAGACCGGTCTGCAGCGGCTCGTCGACCGACTTACGGGCCATCACGTTCGGGGCCTGGAGCTCCAGCTCGCGGTAGCCCTCGTTCGGGATGTCACCGAGGCCGTCGATCGGCTGGCCGAGCGCGTTGACCACGCGGCCGAGGAAGGCGTCGCCGACCGGGACGGAGAGCACCCGGCCGGTGCGCTTGACGCGCTGCCCCTCCTCGATACCGCCGAAGTCACCGAGGACGACGACACCGATCTCCCGGACGTCGAGGTTCAGCGCCACGCCGAGCGTGCCGTCCTCGAACTCCAGGAGCTCGTTGGTCATGGTCGAGGGCAGACCCTCGACGTGGGCGATGCCGTCGCCGGCGTCGGCGACGGTGCCGACCTCCTCGCGGGAGACGTCGGCCGTGTAGGAGGAGACGTAGCGCTCCAGGGCGCCGCGGATCTCCTCCGTCGAGATGGTCAGCTCGGCCATCCTCTGCTTCCTTCAAGTATCAGGGGCCCGGGATACCTAGTACCGACCGGTCCGATGGCGTCGAATCAGGGCTGCGGAGACGCTGGTCAGCGCTTCGCGAGCGCGTTACGGGTCTCGTTGAGGCGGCGCAGGACGGTGCCGTCGTACAGGTCGGAGCCGACCCGCACGCTCACCCCACCGAGCACCTCCGGGTTCACCGTCTGCTTGACGGAAACCTCTCGACCGTACATCGCGGAGAGGCGGGCACCCAGGCGTCGCTCCTCCTCGTCACTCAGCGGGGCCGCCACGGTCACGTACGCGACCTGACGGTCCCGCCGGTCGGCGGCCAGCTCGACCAGCCGGGTGAGCGCCCCGATGAAGGAGCGCCCCCCGAAGCCGGCCAGCGCGGCCTCGACGAGACGGACGGTGACCGGCCGGGCCTTGCCGGCGAGCAGCTCGCGGGCCAGGGTGGCCCGCCGCTCGGCCGAGGCCATCGGATCGGAGAGCGCGTTGGACAGCTCGGCGGAAGCGGAGACGACCTGGCCGAAACGGAACAGCTCGTCCTCGACCTCGCCCAGCTCGCCGGCCTTGTCGGCGCCCGCCAGGAGCGCCTCGACGCCCAGCCGCTCGGTGCCGTCGAGCAGTTCCGACGGCGCCGACCAGCGGCCGGAGACCAGCGCGGTGAGCAGGTCGAGCGCATCGGCGCCGACCTTGCCGCTCAGGATGCCCGTGAGCAGGCCGGTGCGGTCCTCACCCGGACGCGCCGGGTCGGACAGCGCCCGGCGCAGCCGCGGCTCGCGCCGCAGCAGGGCGGCGACGGAGAGGATGTCGTCGGCGGTGGAGGCCACCGCCGACGGCTCCGTGCCGCGGGCGTACGCGTCGAGGCGCTCGGCCGCGACCTTGTACGACTCCCGGCTGGCGGCCTGCATCAGCGGGCCCCCGCGCTCTCGAGACCGCTCAGGAACCGGTCGACGGTGCCCTTGCGACGCGCCTCGTCGGCGAGCGACTCACCGACGATCTTGCTGGCCAGGTCCACCGCGATCGTGCCGACCTCGGCGCGGAGCTCGCGCACGATGGTGGCCCGCTCGGCGGCGAGCTGCTCCTTGCCGGCCGCGATGATCCGGTCGGACTCCTCCCGCGCCTTGGCGAGAATGTCCTGGCGGATCCCCTCGGCGTCGGCCCGGGCGTCGTCACGGATCTTGGCGGCGTCGGTCCGGGCCTCGGCCAGCTGCGCGCGGTACTGCTCGAGCAGCTTGTTGGCCTCGGCCTGGGCGGCCTCGGCCCGCTTGATGCCACCCTCGATCGCGTCGACCCGGGCCTGGAAGGTCTGCTCCATGCGCGGGAAGACGAACTTCATCAGCACGAAGCAGAGCACGATGAAGGCGATGCTGCCGACCACCAGCTCCTGCCAGAGCGGGAGAATCGGGTTGTGGGATGCCGCACCACCACCCTCAGCGGCGAGGTAGAACATGGTAAACCTCCCGGTCTAAGGGCGGGATCAGGAGACGGTGCCGGCCCAGATGAAGCCGAAGGCGATGCCCAGCAGCGCGAGCGCCTCGATGACGGCGAAGCCGATCCAGACGTACGGCAGGGTCATCCGGGACGACTCCGGCTGCCGGGCGGTCGACTGGATGTAGGCGCTGAAGACCAGGCCGACGCCGATACCGGGACCGATGGCGGCGAGGCCGTAGCCGATGGCGGCGGTGCTGCCGGAAACCGCGGCGAGAACGTCCATGGGTTTGGTTCCTCCTGGATATCACGCGTGACGATCACGCGGGACGACAACGGTTGGTGCGGTGGATCAGTGCTCTTCGGCGAGCGCGCCCTGCACGTAGCTGGCGGTCAGCACGGTGAAGACGTAGGCCTGCAGGACGATCACCAGGAATTCGAGGAAGGTGAGCGCGATGGTCATCACCCAGGACAGCACCGAGACCGGTGCCAGCCAGGTGTTGGCGCTGATCATCGCGAAACCGCCCAGCGTGAAGACCAGCAGGAGCATGTGGCCGGCGAACATGTTCGCGAAGAGACGGACGGCCAGCGAGAACGGCCGGACCAGGAAGGTCGAGAAGAACTCGATCGGGATCAGCAGCGGCAGGATGTACCAGGGCGCCGGCGGGATGAGCGAGTTCTTGAAGTACTTCACGAAGCCGTGGTGCCGGATGCCGACGTAGTTGAACATCACGTAGGTGATCGCGGCGAGGAACGCCGGGAAGGCGATGTGCGAGTTCGGCGAGATCTGGAAGAACGGGACGATCGCGAAGAAGTTCGTCAGCAGGATGAAGCAGAACAGCGTGGTGAAGTACGGCGCGAACCGCACCCCCGCGTGCCCGATCATGTCCACCGCTATGTTGTTCCGCACGAAGCCGTAGATCGACTCGGCGAACCACTGCTTCTTCGTCGGGACGAGCTGCGGGTTCCGGTAGCTCACCAGGAAGAAGATGATCAGGATGCCGACGGCGACCCAGACCATCGCGGTGATCTTCGTGAACCAGAAATTGTCGTGCGCACCCCAGGGCAGGATGCTGGGCAGGTAGAAGTCCTCCACACTGGGTGGGAATTCCGCCTGGCCCTGAGCCAGGACGTTCGCCTGTCCGAACACCGCGTCCCTTCCTAAGTAGGCGTGCCGAGTCGACGGACGACCAGGATGATCCCCCCGGCCATGCCGAGCACGACGCCGATCCCGGTGGCGATGCCCCCGGTGTCGAGCCACTGGTCGACCAGCCAGCCGATGAAACCCCAGACGAGCATGCCCCCGATGAGGTATGAGAGCGCCGTCCAACCCTGACCGGCACCGGACGGATAGTCGTCCGGGCCGCCAGCGCTGGGGGGTTTCTGGTCACCGGCCATGACGGGGCGAACGATATCAGTCGAGAAGACGAGGCTGTGCCTCACCCCCCGCACAACCTGGTTGTGTGGGACACGGGTGGGCGAAGTCGTCTGGAGGCACGCTACTCCCCTTCCGCCACTGAGAGAATGACCGATCGCGGACACCTCGGCGCGCCGTCCGAAACGTGGGACGGCGCGCCGGATCTCCGCAGGTCAGCGCCGGGACCGCCGGGCGTGCACAGTGGTCAGCCACCAGATGTGCGCCCCGGTCCAGACCAGCACGCCGGCGGCGATGCCCAGGCAGAACGGGATCAGTCCCGGCCAGCCGGTCGACGCCACCCCGATCATCACCGCTCCGAGCAGGGTCATCTTGGCGACGTACGCGCCGAGCCCGAAGGGCAGCACGAGCTGCGGGTCGCGGGCGTCGGCCCAGGCCAGCGCGACCGTGGTGAGCGTGTAGCTGAGCGCGGTGACGGCCACCCCGGCCGCCGCGCCGAGCGCCCCGTCCGCGCCCCGGGTCACCCCGCCGACCACCCCGGCCGCCGCCGCCAGCACCGCCGTCGAGATCAGCAGGACCGGGAGGTGGCGCAGTCGCCAGCCGCGGTCCTCGAGCGCCTCCGCCGCGCGGGTCCCCGGCTCAGCCACGGGGGTACGCCGGGAACGCGGTGACCAGCTCGGTCACGTCGGTGGCGATCCGGGCCAGCTCGTCCGCGCCGCCCGGGGCCGCCGGATCGGTGCGGACCGCCCGGGCGATCAGCGTGGCGATCCGCCGCATCTCGCCCTCCCGCATGCCCTGGGTGGTGACGCTCGGGGTGCCCACCCGGATGCCGGAGGCCACCATCGGCTTCTGCGGATCGTACGGGACGGCGTTCTTGTTCAAGGTGATGTTGGCGGCGTCGCAGCGCGCCTCGGCGTCCGCCCCGGTCACCCCGACCTCGCGCAGGTCGATCAGCGCGAGGTGGGTGTCGGTGCCGCCGGAGACCGGCCGCATCCCGTCGGCGGCCAGCCCGTCGGCGAGCGCCTGGGCGTTGCTCACCACCTGGGTGGCGTACGCCCGGAACTCGGGTTGGGCGGCCTCGCGCAGCGCGACCGCCTTGGCGGCGACGGCGTGCATCAGCGGGCCGCCCTGGGTGAACGGGAAGACCGCCTTGTCGATCCGGGCGGCCAGCGACTCCCGGCAGAGGATCATGCCGCCGCGCGGGCCGCGCAGCGTCTTGTGGGTGGTGGCGCAGACGACGTCGGCGTACGGCACCGGGGACGGGACCGCCCGGCCGGCGACAAGCCCGATGAAGTGCGCCGCGTCCACCATCAGGTAGGCGTCGACCTCGTCGGCGATCTCCCGGAACCGGGCGAAGTCGATCAGCCGCGGGTACGCCGTCGCGCCGCAAATGATCATCTTTGGCCGGTGCGCCCGGGCCAGGTCGCGTACCTCGTCGTAGTCGATCAGCTCGGTGTCCCGCCGGACCGTGTAGCTGACCGGGTGGAACCACTTGCCGGAGAAGTTCACCCGGCTGCCGTGGGTGAGGTGGCCGCCGTGCGGCAGGTCCATCGCCAGTACGGTGTCGCCCGGCTGCACCAGGGCGGCGTAGGCGGCCAGGTTGGCGCCGGCCCCGGAGTGCGGCTGGAGGTTGGCGTGCTCGGCCCCGAAGAGTTCCCGGGCCCGGGCGATGCCGATCTCCTCGGCCCGGTCCACCTCGGCGCAGCCGCCGTAGTAGCGCCGGCCCGGGTAACCCTCGGCGTACTTGTTGGTCAGCGTGGAGCCGAGGGCCGCCAGCACCGCCGGGGAGGTGAGGTTCTCGCTGGCGATGAGCTGCAGGCCGCCGCGCAGCCGCGCCAACTCCCCCAGCACCACCCCGGCGATCTCCGGGTCCTCGGTGCTGAGCTGCTGGAAGTCCGGCCCCCAGAACGTGTCTCTGGTGTTCTCCACAGCGTAGGAGTCTACGGAGCCCCGCACCGGGAGCTGTGCCGTGCCTCGGCACCGGCGCCACGGGCCACCCGGTCAGTTCCCCGAGCGGGGGCTGGTGCGCTCGAAGGCGGCGGTCTGGCTGGGCGGGACGAAGTCGCGTACCGGCTGGTCGCGCAGCGCGTACGCCAGCACCCGGCCCACCGCGGCGATCTGGCGGGTCTGCACCCCACCGCCGACGGCGTCCCGGGGATTGTCCGGGTTCGCCGCGATGGTGGCGACGGCGAGCTGCGGGGTGAAGGCGACCACCGTCTCGGTCTCGTTCCGCTCCGCGCTGCCGGTCTTGCCGGCCACCGGCCGGCTCAGCCCGGGCGCCAGTTCCTCGGCGGTGCCGCCGTCGCAACGGCGGTACATCGACTGGTCGCCGACCGGGCAGCGGGCCGCGTCCGCCGCCGCCCGGGCCACCTCCGTGTCGAGCGCCTGCCGGCAGTCCGGGTTCCCGGCGGCCAGCTTCCGTCCGGAGCTGTCGGTGATCGAGGCGACCGGGGTGGGCCGGCACCAGACGCCCTCGGCCGCCACCGTCGCGTACGCGTTGGCCAGGTCCAGCGGGGTGGTGGCGACGACGCCCAGGGTGAACGGGCCCCAGCTCTTCGCCCCCTCGCGAGCCAGCCGGGCGTCGTCGGCCGCGCGCAGCACGATGCCGAGCCGCTCGGCCATCTCCACCACCCGGTCCGCGCCCACCTGCTCGGTCAGCCAGGCGAAGTACGTGTTCACCGACCGGCCGAACGCGCTCCACATGGTGCGCCGGCCGTCCATCCAGTCCGGGTTGGCGTTCGCCGGGCACCAGTGGCCGCCGCACGCCGCCGGTCCCGGCCCGGTGGCGTAGCGGGTGACGTAGACCGACGGGGCGTCGAACTCGGTGTCCAGCGGCAGCCCGGACTCCAGCGCGGCGAGCATCGTGAAGAGCTTGAACGTCGACCCGGCCTGGTAGCCGACGATGCCGCCGCCACCGGCGATGAGCTGGTTGACCGTGTTCGGATAGTTCTCCTGCCCCTCCGGGTTGGCGGCCACGCTGTAGTTCCGGTTCACCGCCATGGCCAGCACCCGACCGGTGCCCGGCTGGACCACGGCGGTCGGCGCGGCCCGTTTGTTGGTGACCGGGTAGATCTCCAGCACCTGCTCGGTGGTCTTGCGCTGCACGTTCGGGTCGAGCGAGGAGACGATCGAGAAGCCGCCCCGCCGGAGGGTGCGCTGCCGCTCCTCCGCGGACGCCCCGAAGGACGGCTGGCTGTTCCACCACTGGGTGAACCAGTCGCAGAAGAAGCCCCAGTCGTTGTGGTCCTTCGAGATCGCCGCGCAGTCGTTCGGGGTGGCGCTGGGCTTCAGGGCGAGCTGCTCGGCCTTCGCCCGGGCGGCGTCCTCGGCCGAAACCTGGCCGGTCTCCACCATCCGGTCCAGCACGTACGCCCGGCGGTCCAGGGCCGCGTCGGCGTCCCCGTTGATCGGGTCGTCGGTGTCCGGCGAACGGACCAGCCCGGCGAGCAGTGCCGCCTGGGCCAGCGTCAGCTTGGCCGGGGTGGTGGAGAAGTAGCGCTTGCTGGCCGCGCCGACGCCGTACGCCCCCGCGCCGAAGTACGCGATGTTCAGGTAGCGGCTGAGGATCTCGTCCTTGCTCAGCTCCCGCTCCAGGGCCAGCGCGTACCGCATCTCGCGGATCTTGCGGCCCGCGGTGACCTCGGTGGCCCGGGCCCGCTGCGCCTCGGTCAGTCGGGGATCGCTGGCCAGCGCGTTGCGGACGTACTGCATGGTCAGCGTCGAGGCGCCCTGCCGGGTCCCGCCCTCCCGCTGGTTGACGGTGAAGGCCCGCACCACGCCGCGCACGTCGACGCCGTGGTGCTGGTAGAACCGGACGTCCTCGGCGGCCACGATGGCCTGCCGCATCACCGGCGCCACCTCGGCGGCCGGCACGTCCATCCGGTCCTCGACGTAGAACGAGGTGATCAGGGTACGGCCGTCGTTGGCGTAGAGGTTGGAGCGCTGGGCCGGTTCCGGCGTCCGCAGCGACTGCGGCAGCTCGGCGTAGGGCACCAGCCCCTTGAAGCCGAACCCGAAGACCAGCGCGGCCGGCAACGCGGCCGCCGCCAGGGCCAACCCGGCGAGCACGCCGGCGAGCAGGATGGTGAACAGCTTGTCGAGATGGACCCGGTTCATCAGCTCTCCCCGCAGGAGCCGGCTGTACGAGACGCATTCAGAATGACGCGAATCGGCCGTTTCGCCGCCACCTTCCCCAAAACACGCAGGAATTTCGCGAGGAAGGATGAAGGTGGACAGAAACCCCTACACGGAGCGGGCGGGGGGACTTCAGGGCAGCAGTGCGGCGGCCAGCGGGTGGACCGTCTCCTCGATCTCGTCGGCCACCCGGCTGAAGCACTGGTCGCCCCGGCCCCACGGGTCGTCGAGGTCGTCGCCGGGCAGCGGGGCCGCGCCCTGCCGGGCCGCCTCCGCCGCCGCCACCAGGGCCACCCCGCGGGCGTACACCGCGTCCGGAGTGCCTGCGGCCGGAGGCAGGACGGACGCGTCCACCCCACCCAGCAGCCGGCCGAACTCCCCCAGCACGAAGGTGCGCGCGGCGGCGTCCGGGCGCAGCGCCACCACGTACTCCTGCTGGTCGGCGGTGGCGGTGAGGACCAGATCGGCGGCGTCGATCAGGTCGGAGCGGAGCTTGCGGGCGGCGAAGCCGGCCACGTCGCCGCCGCGGGAGATCACCTGCCGGGCCGCCGGCGGGTTCATCTCCTCGCCGGCGTGCCAGCCGCCGGTGCCGGCGCTGTGGCTGTGCAGCAGCTCGTCGGAGCGCTCCGGGTCGGCACCGAGCCGGCCCAGCCGCTCGCGGACGGCGAGCACCAGCAGCCGTTCCGCCATCGGCGACCGGCAGATGTTGCCCATGCAGACGTGCAGGACGGTGAACGGGGGCACTCAGAACCCCCGCTCGTCGAGCATGTCCGGCACCACGTCGCGCAGCTTCTCCAGCGACACGGCACCCTGGCGCAGCACCCGGGGCACCTCGCCGGTGAGGTCGACGACGGTGCTCGGCACCGGGTCCAGGGCCGGGCCCGCCTCCAGATAGGCCCGCACGCCGTAGCCGAGCTGGTCGCGGGCTTCCTCGGCGGTGAGCGCGGCCGGCTGGCCGACCTTGTTGGCCGAAGCCACCGCCATCGGGCCGGTCTCCCGCAGCACCTCGAGGGCCACCGGGTGCAGCGGCATGCGTACGGCCACCGTGCCGCTGCTGTCGCCCAGGTCCCAGGACAGGCTCGGCGAGTGCTCCACCACGATGGTCAGCGCGCCCGGCCAGAACGCCTCGACCAGGTCGCGCGCCGCGCGCGGCAGCGAGAAGACCAGGCCGTCGAGGGTGTGCCGGGAGCCGATCAGCACCGGGGGCGCCTGCCGGGCGCCACCCTTGGCGTCGGCGAGCGCCTTCACCGCGTACGGGGTGAAGGCGTCGGCGCCGATGCCGTAGACCGTGTCGGTCGGCAGGACGACGAGTTCCCCGTTCTTGACCGCCTCGATGGCAGCGGCGATGCCGCGGTCCCGGTCGGCGAGCGACCGACAGTCGTAGAGCATCACGAGGAGTCAGTCTGCCACGCCGCGTCGGGCTCGGCGTGCTGGCCGTCCGCCCGGCGGGACGCGGTGGCGAACCGGGGCCGGCCGACCAGGTCCCGGTGCTCCTCGACCCGCTCGTACCGGCCGTCCGCGGCGAGCAGCGCCGGCACCGCCGCGCCGTGGGTGTCGTCGTGCTCCACGCCGAGCGCGCCGCCGGGCCGGAGCAGCGCGGTGGCCCGGACGACCACCGGCCGGATCACGTCCAGCCCGTCCGCGCCGCCGAAGACCGCCTCGTCCGGGTCGTACCCGGCCACCTCCGGGGACACGGCCACCGACCGCGGCACGTACGGCGGGTTGCAGAGCAGCACGTCGACCCGGCCCACCAGGTCGGCGAGGAGCTGCGGGTCGGTGACGTCGGCGGCCACCACCTCGATCGGGGTGTCCCCGGCGGCGGCCCGGTCGGCGGCGTTCCGGCGCAGCCAGGCCAGCGCCGCCGGGGACCGCTCCACCGCCACCACCCGGGCCTGCGGCAGCTCCTGGGCCACCGCCAGGGCGATCGCGCCGGAGCCGCTGCACAGGTCCACCACCAGCGGCGAGCGGCGTTCCCGGCCCTGGGCCACGCCCCAGCCGGCGAGCAGCTCGGTCTCCGGCCGCGGTACGAACACCCCGGGGCCGACCGCCAGCTCCAGGTGCCGGAACCCGGCGGTGCCGGTGAGGTGCTGGAGGGGTTCCCGCGCCACCCGGCGCGCCACCAGCGCGTCGAACCGGTCACGCTGCCCGGGGGTGAGGCCCTCGGCCAGGGCCAGCCGGCCGCGCGGCACGTCCAGCACGTACGCGGCCAGCTGCTCGGCCTCCGCCCGGGGCGCCTCGACCCCCGCCGCCGCGAGGGTTCGGGCCGCCCGGGCGACCGCCGACGAAGGCCGCTCGCGTTCCGTCCCTTCGGACGGGTGTTGCGGGAGGTGGGTCACGACATAATCATGAAGCGTCGCGGGTCACATCACGAGCGGGTGCGTTCGGGCGCACACCACAGGGAGGTTTCGAGTGGGCTGGCTCGACCGGGTCGACGACCAGGTTGACGCCCTCCGGCGCGCCCGGGCGTTGCAGGAGGCGAGCCGCTCGGCGGAGGCGGTCGTCCTGCTCGACCGGGTCGTCCGCACCACGAACGATCCCTGCGCCCGCGCGGACGCGCTGGTCCAGCGCCTCTGCGCGGTGATCAATCTCGGCCGGACGGCGGAATACACCCGGGCCATCGAGGAGGCCTCCGCCGCCGTCCGGGACCTCGCCGAGCCGTACCTGCACGGGCACCTCAACGCCCTCGCGGCGCTCGCCGCGCACCACCAGGGGGCGCTGGACCGATGCGTCACCCACCTGGTCAAGGCCTCCCGCTGGCTGACCGCCGACGACGACCCGGACCGGGACACCGCCTGGGGCTGGCACGACCTGGCGATGGCCTACTCCTACCTCAGCTTCCACGGGCACGCCCTCGGCGCGATCGAGCGCGCCCGCCAGGTGGGGATCGCCGCCGGCATCCCCGAGGAGACCTTCGCCGCCCCGGGCATCCGGCTGCGCAACGCGGTGGCCCTCGACCACACCGGCGACAGCGACGGCTGCCTGCGGGTGCTGCGCGACGTGGCCGGAGACTTCAACCGCTTCCTGCACAGCGGTCGGGCCGGCAACATCCGGCCGAGCAGCCTGGCCGCGTACGGCTACGCCGTCGCCCGGCGGGCCGCCCTCGGCGACCAGCTGGATCCCGGCGGCGACGCCGACCCCGACCGGCTGCTCGGGCACGGCGGCGACAGTGCCCGCGCGCGGGACATGCGCCAGCTCGGCCAGGTCTGCCTGGCCATCGCCGACGGCCGCCCGATCGAGGCGGTGACCCGGCTGGACACCTCCCGGGTCTCCGTCGAGACACTGGGCGCGGCCGAGCCGCCCCGGCTGCGCAGCATCGCGCTGGCCCGGGCCGGCGACCACGCCGCCGCGCACCGGGCCGACCGGTACGCGTTCCGGCTGGCCGCGCAGCGCAACGACCGGCTGCGGGACGTCTACATCGAAGGCATCGCCGCCCGGATCGACCACGAAGAGGTGCGCCGCGAGGCCGCCCGGTACGAGGGCGAGGCGCTCACCGACCCGCTCACCGGGCTGCCCAACCGGCGCCGGCTGGAGCGCTACATCGGCGCCGTGGTGTCCCGGGGCGAGCGGGTGGTGATCGGCGTCTGCGACCTGGACGGCTTCAAGGCGGTGAACACCCGGCACGGCCACCACTCCGGGGACCTGGTGCTGCAACGGATCGCCGGGGTGATCAACCGGGTGATGCGCCGTGGAGACTTCGTGGCCCGGTACGGCGGGGACGAGTTCGTCGTGGTGCTGCCCGAGGCGGGCATGTCCGAGGCGGCCGAGGTGGCCCGCCGGATCCAGGCGGCCGTCCGCACCGAGGACTGGGAGTCCCTGGTCCCCGGCACCCCGGTCGGGGTGAGCATCGGCTTCGCCGAGGTGAGCGGGGGCTCCGGGGCGAGCGTCCGGGACGCCCTCGGCGCCGCGTTCGAGCTGGCCGACCGGGAGATGCTGCGCGCCAAGGACCGCCTCCGCGCCTCCTGACCCCACCCCGCACGCCGCCCCGCGCCGCCATGCCGCCCCCACGCGCCGTGCGCCCGCGCGACCACCGTGCGCCCGCGCCGGGCCGTGCGCCCGCGCCGGGCCGTGCGCCCGCGCCGGGCCGTGCGCCCGCGCCGCCACCGTGCGCCCGCGCCGGGCCCGTGGGGCCTAGTTCACGGAAAGAGTGGCCATCCGGCGCGGAATGGCCACTGTTTCCGTGAAACTGGCCCCAAGTCGCCGCCCGCGGTGACGCCGACCGGGCCACCCGTTCGGCCGGCGAGGCGGTGGAACGCGCCGAGGGCGCGCGCGGAGCGGCGCGGCGGGCGAGCAGGGCGTCAGCGGCGGGTCAGTTCGGTTTCGCCGGCCAGCCGGGCGGCGCGGTCGGCCTCGGTGAGGGCGTCCAGGACCCCGTCCAGCTCACCGGCCAGGGCCAGATCCAGGTTGTACGCCGTGTAGCCGATCCGGTGATCGGTGATCCGGTTCTGCGGGAAGTTGTAGGTGCGGATCCGCTCCGACCGGTCCACGGTGCGGACCTGCGCCTTCCGGGCGTCCGAGGCGGCCGCGTCGGCCTGCTCCTGGGCGGCGGCGAGCAGCCGGGCACGCAGGATGCGCATCGCCTGCTCCCGGTTCTGCAGCTGCGACTTCTCGTTCTGGCAGGAGACCACGATCCCGGTGGGCACGTGGGTGATCCGGACCGCCGAGTCGGTGGTGTTGACCGACTGGCCGCCGGGCCCGGACGAGCGGAACACGTCGATCCGCAGGTCGTTCGGGTCGATGGTGAGGTCGACCTCCTCGGCCTCCGGCAGCACCAGCACGCCGGCCGCGCTGGTGTGGATCCGGCCCTGCGACTCGGTGACCGGGACGCGCTGCACCCGGTGCACGCCGCCCTCCCACTTGAGCCGGGACCAGACGCCGTTGCCCCCCTCGGGCACGCCCTTGGTCTTGATCGCCAGGGAGACGTCCTTCACGCCGCCGAGGTCGGAGTCCTGCGAGTCGATCACCTCGGTGACCCAGCCGTGCCGCTCGGCGTACCGGGTGTACATCCGGAGCAGGTCGCCGGCGAAGAGGGCCGACTCCTCGCCGCCCTCCCCCGCCTTGATCTCGACGATGACGTCCTTGGCGTCGTGCGGGTCCCGAGGGATCAGCAGCTCCGCCAGCCTCTCCTCCAGCGCCGGCAGGGACACTGCGATCGCCTCGGCCTCGGCGGCGAACGCCGGCTCCTCGGCGGCCAGCTCGCGGGCGGCGGCCAGGTCGGCCCGGGCCTGCTCCAGCTCGCCGGCGGCCTTGTGCAGCGGGACCAGCTCCGCGTAGCGCCGGCCGACCCGCCGGGCGGTGCCCTGGTCGGCGTGGATCGCGGGGTCGGCCAGCCGCTTCTCCAACTCGGCGTATTCGTCGAGGAGGGCGGCCAGGCGCTCACTGCTCATGCTGCGGATGCTCCTTGGACGACCGGATGGGGACAGGGACAAGCGGGCGGAAACGGACGAACGCCCGCGCCCGGCACGGAGCCGGACACGGGCGTCGTCGGAGCAGCTACTTGGCCTTCTTGGCCTGAACCTTGGCGTACTTCTGCTGGAACTTGGCGACCCGACCGGCGGTGTCGAGAACGCGCTGCTTACCGGTGTAGAACGGGTGGCAGGCGCTGCAGGTCTCGACGCTGATCTGACCGCCCTTGGCGGTGCTGCGGGTCGTGAACGTGTTGCCGCAGGAGCAGCGGACCTCGGTGGTCACGTACTCCGGGTGGATGTTGGGCTTCATCTCGCCTCGGTCCTTTCGTGGGTGGTCGCCGGGTCGCCGTCGTCGCTCCCCGCCGTCCGCGAGAGGCTCGGGCGTGAACCGGAACCGGTGGCCGACTGACCAGTGTGCCATGGGCCTCCGCCGACCCGGCGAGCGGGCCGCACCGGAGGTCCGGCAGGCGCAACGCTCACCACCCGGTACGCATTCCCGCGCGGCTCGCGGGCATTCTGAACCGGTCCGGGGATGGACCGGGACGAACTGGAGGTGCGGGATGTTCTGCCTGATCGCGACCCGTGGGCTGCCCGCCTCCGGCAAGACCACCTTCGCCCGCCGGCTCCAGCCCGGCGTGGTTCGGGTCAACCGGGACGACCTGCGCCGGATGATGCACGGCGAGCGGCTCTTCACCCAGTGGGCCGAGGGGCAGGTCACCCGGGCCCAGCGGGCCCAGGTGGAGGCGCTGCTGGCGGCCCGGGTGAGCGTCTGCGTGGACGACACCAACCTGCGCTCGCGTACGTTGCGGGACTGGGCCGAGCTGGCCGAGCGGTTCGGCGCCGCGTTCGAGGTGCACGACTTCACCGACGTGCCGCTGGAGGAGTGCCTGCGCCGGGACGCGGCCCGGCCGGAGGCCGACCGGGTCGGCGAGGCGGCGATCCGCCGGCTGCACGAGCGCTACCTCGCCAACCGACCGTTACCGCTGCCGGTGCCGACCGCCCGCACCGGCACCCCGGCCCGGGTCCACCCGCCCCACCCCGAGCCGCCCGCGATCGTGCTGGTGGACATCGACGGCACGGTGGCGTTGACCGTCTCCCGCAGCCCGTACGACATGACCCGGGTCGGCGAGGACGCCCCGAACGAGGCGGTGATCGCGGCGGTCCGGGCGATGCACGCGGCCGGGCACGGGGTGGTCTTCTGCTCCGGCCGGGACGCGACCGCACGGCCGGCCACCGAGGCCTGGCTGGACCGGCACGTCAAGGTGCCCTACCTGGCGCTGCACCTGCGGGCGGTCGGCGACCACCGCAAGGACGCCGTGGTCAAGCAGGAGATCTACGAGCGGGAGATCCGGGACCGGTACCGGGTGGTCGGCGTCTTCGACGACCGGCAGCAGGTGGTCCGGATGTGGCGCTCGCTCGGCCTGACCGTCTTCCAGGTGGCCGAGGGCGACTTCTGACCGAGCACCCGCCGACGGGCTCCTCCCCCAGGTCACAGGGCCCGTCGGCGGGTGGCGGCCGGCCTCCGGGAACGCGGACCATGGCCGCGCCCCCGGGGGCGGCTCAGGCGGCGGGCGCCTCCGCCGCCGTCAGGGTGACCGTCGCCTGGGCGGGTACGCCGTTGACGGTCACCGCGAGCACCACCTGACCGCCGGGGCGCAGCGCGGTCAGCTGCCCCGTCGCCGGGTCGAACCGGGCCACGTGCCAGGGCTTCACCCCGTCGGCCCCACCGACGTGCAGGTTCGGCGAGCCGGACCAGTCGGCGCTGACCGGTGCGGCGACCGGGACGGCACGGCCGCCGGGCTGGGTGAGCGTGGCCGTGACGGTCGCCGGGGCGCCCACCGCGACGCTGGCCGGAGCCGCCAGGGCGAGCCGGTCGACGTGGGCGTGGAACTCCGCCTCGACCCAGCGCGGCCCCTCGGCCAGCGGGTCACGCCGGGCCCGCTCCGCCTCCTGCGGGGTCACCGGGTCGACACCGAACTCGGTCCAGCCGGTGAAGCCGCCGAGCTGCGGCGGGGTGGACGGGTTCTTGCCCGAGTTGCCGTTGATCACGTACGGGACGCCGTCCACCCGCTCGGCATGGAACGTGCCGACGTGCCCGTTGACCAGGAGCGCGCCCTTGCCCGTGCGGTGCTGGAAGTCGGCCAGCCACTGCTCCACCAGGGCGGCCTCCTTCCGGTCGCCGAGCTGGCTGGCCTTGGCCGGGCTGGGGTCGCGGGGCGGGTGGTGGAAGAACACCGCGACCGAGCCGACGGCCGGGTCGGCGGCGGCCCGGTCCAGCGTGTCCCGCAGCAACTTCACCTGGTCGAAGCCGCCGCCGCGCAGTGAGCCGCTGGCGGTGTTCAGCGTGACGAACCGGGTGCCCTCGTGGTCGAAGACCCGCGAGGTGTCGCCGAAGACGGCCTTGAAGTTGTCGATCGGGGCGCCCATGATCTCGTGATTGCCCGGGACGTAGTAGTAGGGCAGCTCGCCGCCCAGTTCCTCGTCGAGGATCCGCTTGGCCAGCGCGAAGTCCGCCGGGTACGCGGTGTCCACGAGGTCGCCGTCGATGATCACGAAGTCGGGCTTCGCCGCCTTGATCTCGCGGAGCGTACGGCGGGCCTGGGCGACCAGGTCGCTGTCCGGGTCGGCGGCGACGAACTGGGCGTCGGACATCACCGCGAAGCGCCAGGGCGCGCCGTCCACCGTGCCGTCGCGCAGCACCACCCGGTCGGTCAGCGGTGACTCGGCCGGCGCGTCCAGGGTGGGCGGCACCTTGGCCACCAGGTCGTCGATGACCACCTCGCTCCGGTACTGCTTGGCCGGGTCGGTCTCCGCCACGTAGAACCGGCGCACCCGGACCGGGTACTGCACGCCCGGCGGGACGGTGAACTCGACGTACCGCCACCCGGTCCAGGTGACGTACGGGCCGCGGAGCACGAACTGGGTGTCCTGGGCGTCGTGCAGGTGCAGGCTGGGCCACTCCCCGGCGCCGTTGCCCTTGATCCACATGCCGAAGGCCTGCGGCTGGCCGGGCACCGGGATCCAGGCCGGCGGGTCGGCGTACGCGGCGCGGGTGCCGGTCGACTGGCTGAAGTCGTACGACAGCTTCAGGCCGGTGCCCGTGTGGCCCGGCGCCGGCGCGACCGACCCGCTGGCCCGGGCCTGGCTGAACTTCCAGGAGGCGGCGTCGTCGAAGCCGGCCACCGGCGCGTCGGCCAGCCCGACGGTCACCGGCAGCACGGTGGCCTGCGCTCCGACGTGGACGGTGACCAGGGCGGAGCCGGTGTCGCTGAGCGCCTTGACCGAGAGGTTGCCGTCGCCGGTCGGGGTGACCGCGAGGAGGTCGTGGTCGTACTCCAGGCGCAGGTCGGCCGGCTCGATCGGCGCGGTGTTGCCCTCGGCGTCGTAGCCGACCACGCCGAACAGGCCGGTGTCACCCTGCCGGTTGAGGCCGAGCCGGTCCACGGTTGAGTCGATCCGCTCCAGGGGACCGAGCACGGTCAGGTCGAGGGTGCCCCGGGCGGCCTCGTGCCAGGCGGTGACGGTGCTGCGGCCGGGCCGACCGGCCCGGAACACGCCCTCGTCGTCGACCGTGCCCTGGGCGGCCGGGTTGGCCCGCCACTGCGGCGCGCCGGCCGCCGGCCCGTACGTCTCGTCGTAGCCGGCCGCGGTGAGCCGGCGGGTGAGCCCGGGGAAGACCCGGTCCGGCCGCCCGCCGCGGACCGGCGCGACCCCCGGCGCGGCGGTCGGGTCACTCGCCGTCTCCAGCCAGTACCCGGTGAGCCGGCCGCTGCCCGGCGGGGCGTAGATGGCCAGGCCGTTCGGCACCGGCCGCTCGCTGCCGTCCGAGGGGCTGTTCTCCACCTGCACGGTGGCCGCGCCGGGCTCGCGGGCCAGCAGGGTCGAGGAGCCGCCGCCGTCGAGGTTCAGCGCGGTCCACGCGCCGAGCTCGCGCATCATCCGGCCCAACTCGGTCTGCGTGACGCCCCGGCTGTCCACCTGCCGGCCGTCCACGGTCAGCATGATCATCCTGCGCCCGTCGGCGGAGAAGCCGACCGAGGTACGCGGGGCCAGACTCTGGTCGGCGATCTGCTGCACCACGCCGTCCCGGATCAGCACGTTGCCGCCGCCGACCGCAGCCCGCAGGCTGCTCCCGTCGGAGGCCTTCGGCCGCCAGCTCAGGTCGACCGGATCGCCCGGCCGCAGCGCCGCGAGCGCGTCCGCGCCCGCCTCCCGGCCCAGCAGCACGGTGGTGCCGGCCGGGATCGGGCCCTCGCCCGCCGTGGTGGCCACGGCGGCCACCTTGCCGCCGGTCACCGTCACCTCGACCACCCGGGCGGCGCCCTCCACCGGGCGCTTGCGGGAGTACGTCCCCCAGAGCGGGGTGAAGACGCCGACGCCGTCGCGCTGCACCATGTTGTTGAACTGGGTCAGCGGCACCGACCCGGCCGGCAGGGTGGCGGTGCCCTCGAAGCCGACCTGGATCACCCGGCCCAGCCCCTCGGCGCTGATCGCGGCGGCGTTGGTGTGCCCGGCGACCGGCGACTGGACCAGTTCACCGGAGCGGATGCCGATGCCCTGCGCGGCGCCGGAGTTGTTGATGTCGAAGAAGTCGCCGTTGACCGCGGCCACCGCCCGGGAGCGGTCCACCGCGGCGCGCAGCGGCTCGTCCCGGGTCACCGCGCCTGAGTTGACGTAGTCCACGGTGACGCTGCCGGACAGGTCGGCGGTGAGCGCGTCGGCGCGCAGCCAGCCGTCCGCGTCGTACCGGTCGAAGGAGGTCAGGTCGAGTCCGGGGGCGACCGGACGGGTGGTCTTGTCTCCAGGCCGCCGGCCGGTTCCAGGCCGGCGGCGGCGCCGGCGAGGGCGACGACGGAGTCAGGGCGGGAGGAGGCGGCCGGGGCGTCCTCGGCCGCGGTGTGCGGCTCGCCTGCGGGCGCCGCGACGCCGGGTGGGACGGGACCGGCCAGGGTGAGCAGCGGCGTCAGCAGCAGGACGCCGGCGAGACGGGCAGATCGACTGCGGATACGCATGGACGACAGTCAACCGGAAACTGAATAGAAGTTTCAATACCCCTAGGCTTAACCGTAGAAAAACTTCATGCCGGCTGTTCGGTGCCCGGCCCGGAACACGGAAGAGGGGCACGACCCGCAGGCCGTACCCCTCTTCGCTCCGCCCCTGGCGGGATCACTCGCCCGGCGTGGACTTCGCGATCTGCATCAGGAACTCGATGTTCGTCCGGGACTGCTTGAGCCGGTCCAGCAGGAGGTCGAGCGCCGCCTGCGAGTCCAGCGAGTGCAGCACCTTCCGGAGCTTGTGGACGATCGCCAGCTCCTCCGGCGCGAGCAGGACCTCCTCCTTGCGCGTACCGGACGGGTTGATGTCGATCGCCGGGAAGACCCGCTTGTCGGCGATCTTCCGGTCCAGCTTGAGCTCGGCGTTGCCGGTGCCCTTGAACTCCTCGAAGATGACCGTGTCGGCCATCGACCCGGTCTCCACCAGCGCGGTGGCGAGGATGGTCAGGGAGCCGCCGTTCTCGATGTTCCGCGCCGCACCCAGGAAGCGCTTCGGCGGGTAGAGCGCGGTGGAGTCGATACCACCCGACATGATCCGGCCGCTGGCCGGCGCCGCCAGGTTGTACGACCGACCGAGCCGGGTCACCGAGTCGAGCAGCACGACCACGTCGTGCCCCAGTTCGACCAGGCGCTTCGCCCGCTCGATCGCCAGCTCCGCCACCGTGGTGTGGTCCTGTGGCGGACGGTCGAACGTGGCCGCGATGACCTCGCCCTTCACCGACCGCTGCATGTCGGTGACCTCTTCCGGCCGCTCGTCGACCAGCACCACCATCAGGTGGCACTCCGGGTTGTTGCGGGTGATCGCGTTCGCGATCGCCTGCAGCACCATCGTCTTACCGGCCTTCGGCGGCGAGACGATCAACGCCCGCTGACCCTTGCCGATCGGCATCACCAGGTCGATCACCCGGGTGGTCAGGATGTGCGGCTCGGTCTCCAGCCGCAGCCGCTCCTGCGGGTACAGCGGAGTGAGCTTGTAGAACTCCGGCCGGCGCTTCGCCTCATCCGGCTCCATCCCGTTGATGGTGTCCAGCCGGACCAGCGGGTTGTACTTGTCGCGCCGCTGCTCGCCGTCCCGCGCGGCCCGCACGGCGCCGGTGATGGCGTCACCGCGGCGCAGGCCGTACTTCTTGATCTGGGACATCGAGACGTACACGTCGTTCGGGCCGGCCAGGTAGCCGGTGGTCCGGACGAAGGCGTAGTTGTCGAGCACGTCGATGATGCCGGCGACCGGGACGAGCACGTCGTCCTCGCCGACCTGCGGCTCGCGGCCGCCGCCCTCGCCGCCCTCGGCCCGCTCACCGCGGCCCCGCCGGCGGTCACGGAACCGGCTGCGCCGGCCGCGCCGGCCGCCGCCCTCGCCGTCCTCGTCGCCGTCGTTGTCGCGGTCGGCGCGCTCAGCGCGCTGGCCACGGTCGTTGCGCTCGGCCCGCTCGCCACGCTCGGCCCGCTCGCCCCGCTCCGCACGCTCGCCCCGCTCGGCGCGCTCGCCACGCTCGGTGCGCTCGGCCCGCTCGGCCCGCTCGGCCCGCTCGCCACGCTCGGTGCGGTCGGTGCGCTCGGCCCGCTCGCCACGCTCGGCCCGCTCGCCACGCTCGGCCCGCTCGCCACGCTCGGCGCCGCGCTCCCGGCCGCGGCCCTCGCCGCGCTCGGCCCGCTCACCGGTCTCGGCCGGGGCCTCCTCGGCACGCGGCTCGGCCGGACGCGCCTCGGCGGTCGCGGCGGCCCGGCCACGCCGGCTCCGGGTGCGACCCTCGGTCACCTCGGCGGCCGGCGCCTGCTCGGCCGGGCGGCGCTCGGTCTCGGCCCGCTCCTCACGGACCTCGGCGTGCACCTCTTCCCGGGCCGGAGCGGCCGCGGCCGCGACCTCGGCCCGGGGTCGAGGGGTGCCGGCGGCGGCGCCGCCCTGCCGCTCGGTGATCGCGCTGATCAGCTCGCCCTTGCGCATGCGAGCCGTACCGGAGATGCCGAGCGACGCGGCCAGGCTCTGAAGCTCAGGCAGCAGCATCGCCGACAGGCCGGTACCGCTGCGCCGACGGCGAGTGGGAGCGGCGGCGGTGGCATCGCCAGCGACGTTGGAAACATCCGACGTCACGTCGGTGGTGTCGCTCAATGGATTCCTTCCCTCGATAGGCCGGGGCTGCCCGGAGTCGAAACCAGGTGGCCGGGCGGCCTCGGTGCACCCGCCTCGCATGGACGCGTCGCGGGAGTCTGTGACACAGCAGCCGGTCGGTTTCCCGACTCACCAGCGTCGGTGAGCAGGTCTCGCCGTCTGCGGCGACCTGTGGAAACTGCGGTGCGGCGTAGGCCTTTGGCAGGGGTGACGGGCTGACCGCCGAGAGCTTCGGGGGTGCGCCGCCCCGCAGGAGATCGCGTGCTTCGCGGCTGTGCTGAGTCTAGAGCGTAATCAACTCTTCCGACCTGCGGCAACAGGGTCCCGCTCGGCGTGTCCAAGTCTACCCCGGGTGACCCGGGCACCGCTGACATCTATCGGCAACTCCCAGCGCTGCCAATCTGTTCCCGCGTCGAACCCCGCCGGCACCTCGGCCAACGCCAGGACGGTCGGGCCGGCCCCACTGACCACAGCCGCCACATCCGCCTCACGCAGGGCGGCGACCAGGGCCGCCGTCCCCGGCATCCCCTCGGCGCGGTAATCCTGGTGCAGCCGGTCGACCGTGGCCGGCAGCAGCAGCGCCGGATCGGTGGTCAGCGCGTGCACCAGCAGGGCCGCGCGTCCGGCGGTCAGGGCGGCGTCGGCGTGCGGCACGGTGGCCGGCAGCGCGGCCCGGGCGACGGCGGTCAGGCCGCGCCCGCCGGGCACGAAGACGGTCGGGCGGACGCCCTCCGCCACAGGCAGCGACACCGCCCGGGCACCGGCCGGCTCGGTCCAGGCGACGGTGAAGCCACCGAGCAGGCAGGGCGCGACGTTGTCGGGGTGGCCCTCGATCTCGGCGGCCAGCCGGAGCGCGGCGACGTCGTCCAGCAGCGCCGCGCCGTCATCGGCCAGCGCCCGGGCCAGCAGCACCCCGGCGACGATGGCCGCCGAGGACGAACCGAGGCCCCGGGCCTGCGGGATCCGGTTGACGCACTCCAGGGCCAGCCCCGGCGGCTGCGTGCCCAGCACGTCGAAGGTGGCCCGCATGGCCACCACCACCAGGTGCTGGTCGCCGTCCGGCAGCTCGCCGGCGCCCTCTCCGGTCACCGCCACCCGGACCCCACCGGCGGCCACCTCGGCCGCCACGTCGTCGTACAGCCCCAGGGCCAGCCCGAGCGAGTCGAAGCCCGGCCCCAGGTTCGCGCTGGTCGCGGGCACCCGGACCCGCACGGGACCGGAGGCGAGAGTCATCGGCACCGGTTCATGCTAGGACCCGACACCGACAGCCCGCCGATCCGCCCGGACCGTGGGATGCGTTCCCACGCTCGGCGAAGCCGGCGTCGGTCGTGGGCGCCTCGCAGCCCGGATGGCGGGTGGGCGGCGCCGCCGCGCGTACGGTGCGGGCCGGCGCGGGTCAGGACGCGCGGCTGGCACAGGGCTCCTCCGCCGGATCGGTGAGCGAGAGCCGCCGGGTGGCCAGCTTCCAGCCCACCGCGTAGAGCACGGTGACCAGACCGCAGCCGGCCAGCACGGTGCGCTCGCTCACCGTGTCGACCACCAGGGCGACGGCCAGCTGGCTGACCGAGATGGCCAGCGTCGCCAGCATCATGTCGGTGGCGAAGACCCGCCCCCGCAGGTGGTCCGGCACCTCACCCTGCAGGGCGTAGTTGGACAGCACCCAGTTGCTGCCGCCGCCGAGGTGGGCCAGGAAGACCAGCACCAGCACCAGCGGGAACCAGGCGACCACCGACACCCCGAGGTAGGCCAGGCCGTAGAGGGACATGGACAGCGCCAGGCCGGTGAGCAGCCAGGCCCGGTTGGCGAGCACCCGGCGCATCAGGATCGGGCCGACCAGCGCCCCGGCGCCCCGGGCGGCGAAGAGCAGTCCGGTGCCGACCGCCCCGACCCCGTACACCCCGGCGAGCAGCGGGAAGACGGTCAGCACGCCGTTGCCCAGGCCGACCGCCGACTTGACGGTGACCAGGCCGAGCACGCGCGGCCGGTGCGCGATGTAGCGCAGCGCCTCGCGGATCGCCGCCCAGGTGCGCGCGGGTGCCAGCGCCGGGTCGCGGGGGGCCTGCAACGGCCGGCGGATCAGCGCGGCCAGGCCGGCCGCCACCACCAGGCTCCCCGCCGCCACCCAGAAGCTGACGTACGCGCCGGCGGCCGCGCTGAGCATGCCCCCGAGCGAGGCGCCGACGACCGTCATGGTGCCCCAGGCGGAGCCGGCCACGGCGTTGCCGGCGGCCAGGTCCGCCGGGTCGAGCACGTTGGGCAGGGCGGCCTGGGCGGCCGGCGAGTAGAAGGCCTTCGCCACCGCCACGGCCGCGATCGCCACCAGGGCCAGCCAGGCCGTCCGGGAGCTGCGGACGCCGAGCAGCAGCAGGACGCCGGCCAGCGCGGCGAGGTTGGCCGCGATCATGGTCTTCCGCCGGTCGAACCGGTCGGCGATGGTGCCGGTGTACGGCAGCAGCAGCGCCAGCGTGCCGGTGTCCACGGCGAGCACCAGCGCCCCCCACACCCCGCTGCCCGTCAGCTTCGGCAGGAGCACCAGCAGCGGCACCATGACGAACCAGTCGGCGCCGAACACCACCAGCTCGGCGAGGAAGAGGTTGCGGAAGTCGCGATTGCGGACCAGGACCGAGACGGTGGGTGACACGCCGGCACACTACCGGGCCGGTCAGACCACGGCGGCGTGGCGGAGCAGCTGGGAGACGGTCACGAAGGTGTAGCCGCGGGCCCGCAACCCGGTGATCATGTCGGGCAGGCCGCGCAGCGCGACCAGCCGGCGCTCCGTGCCGACGTCATGGCCGAGCAGGATGGTGCCGGGCTGCACGTCGGCGACGATTCGCCGGGCGTGCCCGGCCGGGTCGTCGGGAAACTCCCCCTCGACCATCTGCAGCGTCCACAGCACCAGCCGGTAGTCCAGCCGGGCGGCGGCGTGCAGCACCGCCCCACCCAGGTGCCCCCAGGGCGGGCGGATCAGGCGGGGCGCGACCCCGGTGGCCTCGGTGATGGCCTCGTGGCTGCGCCGGAGGTCGTCGTACGCGGCGTGGGCGTCCATCCGGGCCAGGTCGTGGTGGGCCCAGCTGTGATTGCCCACCTCGTGCCGCCCCAGCCGGCCCCGGACCAGGGCGGCGTGCTCCTGGGCCCGGACACCGACCAGGAAGAAGGTAGCCGGGACGGCGTACTTCTCCAGGGTGTCCAGCACCATCGGCGTCCACTGTGGCAATGGCCCGTCGTCGAAGGTGAGGGCGAGCAGGCGCTCCGTGGTGCGTACGCCCCAGGCGACCTCGACCGTGCCCGAGCCGACCTCCTGGTGGCGGCTGCCCACGGTGGCGCTGGCCGGCCCGCCGGCGATCGGGAGCCGGCGGTCGGCGATCCAGGTGGTCTGCGAGGTCGCGGCGGCGCCCAGCGCGGCGCCCCCGGCCAGCAGCGCGGTGCGACGCAGCACCGCCCGCCTGTCCCACCGGCCCACGCCGTCCGCCATGGCCCCGCCCCCGCTCCGGCCGGCCATCCGCGACAGCGAGCCGACGACGCGCAGTAGGTGTCAACTCACCCACGGTACAGCCTGGCGTCGCCGTCCACGGCGCCCTCGCGCCGCCGTCCGCCACGAAGCGCCCGCTTTCCCGAAAAGAGTGGTCCCTCCTCCCTCCGCGGGGGCGCTGGAGGGGCGCCTTTCGCGGAAAGAGTGGCCAGCCGAGGCGGACTGGCCACTCTTTCCGGGAATTTGCCCGCAACCCGCCGGGGCGGGATGCGAGTGAGGGTCAGTCGGCGGGTGGGAGGGGGGAACGCCGGCTCTTCGGGAGCCGGAGCACCTCGAACTGGTCCGTACCGTCTAGCAGCGCGGCCGACGGGGCCGGCCGGGCCGGCGCCGGTGCGGCGGGCTCGGCCGGCGGCTCGCCACCGCCGACGGTCGCCAGGACCGGCACCGGGACCGGCTCCCGCACCGGCTCCGGTGCGCCCCGGCGGCGGGCCCGAAGTGCACGCAGCGACTCCTTGGCGCGTTCCACCATGGTGTAGAGGGTCGGCACCAGGATCAGCGTCAGCAGCGTCGAGCTGATCAGGCCGCCGATCACCACGACCGCCAGCGGCCGGGAGATGAAGCCACCCTCGCCGGTGAGGCCGAAGGCCATCGGGAGCAGCGCGAACACCGTGGCGACCGCGGTCATCAGGATCGGGCGCAGCCGCTGGCGGCCGCCCTCGACCACCGCCTCGGTCACGCCCATCCCCCGGGCCCGGTACTGGTTGATCAGGTCGAGCAGCACGATCGCGTTGGTCACCACGATGCCGACCAGCATGAGCACGCCGATCAGCGCCGGCACGCCCAGCGGCGTCCCGGTGGCCAGCAGCAGCGCGATCGCCCCGGTGGCCGCGAACGGGACGGAGACCAGCAGGATCAGCGCCTGGGTCAGGCTGCGGAACGTACCGACCATGATCAGGAAGACGATCGCGATCGCGGCCAGCACGGCCAGCCCCAGGTCGGCGAAGGCGTCCTTCTGGTCGGCGCTCACCCCGCCGATGGCGAACGTCGCCCCCGGCACGTCCAGCGCGTCCAGCCGCTTCTGCAACTCCTGCGTGATGGCGCCGAGGTCGGAGCCGGTGGCCGTGCCGGTGACCGAGACGCTCCGCTCGCCGTCGATCCGGGTCACCTGCTGCGGTCCCTCGACCTGGTTGACGTCGGCGATGTCGTCCAGCTTGACCGGGCCCACCGGCAGCGCCCGCAGGTCGGCCACGCTCAGCGGCGGCCGGGTCCCGGTGCTGAGCACCACGTTCAGCGGCCGGCCGTCCAGCGTGACCTGGCCCAGCGGGGCACCCCGGTACGCCTGCGCGACGAGCTGCCCGACGCCCGCCTCGGTGAGCCCGGCCCGCGCCGCCGCGACCCGGTCCACGGTCACCTCGACCCGGGGCACCCGGGCGGCGAGGCCGGTGGCGACGTCGTCGACACCCGGCGTACCGGCCATCGCGTCCCGGACTGCCTCGGCGGCCCGGGTCAGGGTCTCCTGATCGGCGGCCTGCACGACCACCTCGAGCTGGCCGGCGGAGGCGTCGCTCTGTCCGGCGCCGAAGCTCAGCTCACCCACCTCCGGGCCGAGGGCGTCGAACTCCTCGCGGAGGGTGCGCCGGACCTTCGCGGCGTCGGTGTCCTCGGTGAGCGCCACCGAGTAGGAGGCGGTGTTGTTGCCACCGCCACCCGCCCACGGACTGTCCGTGCCGCCCGCGCTGACCTGGTACGTCTTCACCCCCGGCGTACCCCGGAGCACCTCCTCGACCCGCGCGGCGGCCTGGTCGGTGCCGGCCAGCCCGGTGCCCGCCGGCAGCTCCTGCCGGATGGCCAGGGTGTCCTGGCCGGAGTCGTCCAGGAAGTTGGTCTCCAGCTTCTGGGCCAGGCCGAACGTGCCGAGCAGCACCAGCAGGCCCAGCCCCACGGTGGCCCAGCGGGTGCCCCAGGAGCGGGTGGCGAACCCGATGGCCGGCAGGTACGCCCGCTGCAGCGGGCTGCGCAGCTCCTTATCCTCGGCTGCCCGCCGGGCTGCGGCGTCGTCCGCCCCGCCGCGGCCCGGCTTCAGGAACCAGTACGCCAGCACCGGGATCACGGTCAGCGAGACCAGCAGCGAGGCGAGCAGGGCCACCGTCACGGTGATCGCGAACGGTGCGAAGAGCTGCCCGACGAAGCCGCCCACCAGCGCGATCGGCGCGAAGACGGCGACCGTGGTGAGCGTCGAGGCGGTCACCGCGCCGGCCACCTCGCGGACCGCGCCGAGGATGGCTTCCCGCTTCGGCTCGCCGTACTCCAGGTGCCGCTTGATGTTCTCGAGCACCACGATGGAGTCGTCGACGACCCGACCGACGGCGATGGTCAGCGCGCCGAGGGTGAGCAGGTTGAGCGAGTGGTCGCCGGCCCAGAGCACGATCAGCGCGACCAGCACCGACAGCGGGATGGAGACCGCGGTGACCACGGTGGAGCGGATCGAGAGCAGGAAGACCAGGATCACCACCACCGCCATCAGCAGGCCGAGCAGGCCCTCGGTGGTGAGGCTCTCGATGGACCGCTCGACGAACGGGGCCTGGTCGAAGACCACGGTGAGCGCAGCGCCGGAGGCGGCCGAGAGCGCGTCCAGCCGGTCCCGGATCTCGTGCGAGATCCGCACCGCGTTGCCGTCCGGGGTTGCGGTGACGGCGATGCCGAGGCTGGGCTTGCCGTTGGTCCGGGTGAACCCGTTGGCCGGGGCGAGCTGCTGCTCCACCCGGGCCACGTCGCCGAGGCGTACCGGGGCGGCGGGGGCGGTGGTGAGCACGATGCCACGCAGGTCGTCCACGGTCCGGATCGGGGTGCCGACCTGGACCGGCAGCGACCGGCTGCCGTCGGCCACCGCGCCGGCCGGCACCGCGACGCCGTTGGTCTTGAGCGCCTGGCTGATCGCGGTGGGGGCCAGCCGCGCCGCGGCCAGCTTCACCGGGTCGGGGGTGACCAGCACGACCTGGTCGCGGGTGCCGGTCACCGCGACCGTCCGGACCCCGTCCAGTCCCTCCAGCTCGGGTACGACGGTGCG
The DNA here is from genome assembly GCF_042869115.1 of Micromonospora sp. NPDC007230. Classification (NCBI taxonomy): domain Bacteria; kingdom Bacillati; phylum Actinomycetota; class Actinomycetes; order Micromonosporales; family Micromonosporaceae; genus Micromonospora; species Micromonospora sp. NPDC007230. The sequence continues at coordinate 32,678 of NZ_JBIAFE010000032.1, forward strand.
GCGCAGCTGCTCCGCCAGCGCCTGCTCGTCGTCGCCGCCGGTCGCGGCCACCACCACGGCGGGCAGATCGTCGGTGCTGCCGGCGATGACCTGCGGGTCCACCCCCTGGGGCAGCTGCCCGTCGATGCGGTTCAACGCGGTCTGCATCTTGTTGACCACGTCGTCCAGATCGGTGCCGAACGCGTACTGCACCTGGATCGTGGTGGAGCCCTCGCGGGAGGTCGAGGTGACCTTCTCCAGCCCCGGGATGCCCTGCAGGCTGTTCTCGATCGGCTCGGTGACCTGGGACTCGACGATCTCCGGCGCGGCCCCCGGGTACGCCGCCACGATGAACGCGGCGGGGAACTCCAGCGACGGCAGGAGCTGCTGCTTCAGCGATGGTACGGCGAACGCCCCGAACGCCGCGGTCACCAGCGCGATGAGGGCGATCAGCCCTCGGTTGGCGAGGCTGAATCTGGCGAGCAGCGACATCGGCGTGGCTCACTCCTGGAATGGGGTCTGCGGGTGCCCAAAGTCTGCCCCACCCCCTCTGTCCACTCCGCACCCACCCACCCCTGCCCATCCCTGCCCACCTGCCGTTGATCATGAGGTTAGCGGCGACTGGGAGCGCTCCCCTGCCGCTAACCTCATGATCACCGGGGCGGGACCGGCAGGGTGGCGGGCCGGTGGGGCAGGAGGGGGTGGCGGTCAGGCCAGGTCTAGGGAGCGGGCGGCGGACAGGGGGTCGTTGGCGATGGTCACCGGGGCGGGGGCGGTGGAGATGGCCCACTCCGGGTCCTTGAGGCCGTGGCCGGTGACCGTGCAGACCACGGTGGACCCGGCCGGCACCCGGCCCGCGGCACCCTGCTGGAGCAGACCGGCCACGCTGGCCGCGCTGCCCAGCTCGACGAACACGCCCACCTCGCGGGCCAGCAGCCGGTACGCCGACAGGATCTCCCGGTCGGTGACCGCCGAGATCAGGCCGCCGGAGGCGTCCCGGGCGTCGACCGCCTTGGTCCAGCTCGCCGGGTTGCCGATCCGGATGGCGGTGGCGATGGTCGACGGCTCCGGCACCACCTGCCCGGTGACGATGGGGGCCGCACCGGCCGCCTGGAAGCCGTACATCTTCGGCGCCTTCGTGGCGTTGCCGGCCGCCACGTCCTCCGAGTAGCCCATCCAGTAGGCGGCGATGTTGCCGGCGTTGCCGACCGGCAGGCAGTGGATGTCCGGCGCGTCGCCCAGCGCCTCGACGATCTCGAACGCGGCGGTCTTCTGCCCGTGCAGCCGGTCGATGTTGACCGAGTTGACCAGGGCGACCGGGTAGTCCTGGGCGAGCTTGCCGGCCAGCGCCAGGCAGTCGTCGAAGTTGCCCTGCACCTGGAGCAGCCTGGCGCCGTGCACCAGCGCCTGGGCCAGCTTGCCCAGCGCGATCTTGCCCTGCGGCACCAGCACCGCGCAGGTGATCCCCGCGCGGGCCGCGTACGCCGCGGCGGAGGCGCTGGTGTTGCCGGTGGAGGCGCAGATGATCGCCTTGTCACCGGCCTCGACGGCCTTGGAGACGGCGACCGTCATGCCCCGGTCCTTGAAGGAGCCGGTGGGGTTGGCCCCCTCCACCTTCAGCCAGACGTCGGCGCCGATCCGGGCGGAGAGCACCGGCGCCGGCAGCAGCGGGGTGTTCCCCTCGTGCAGGGTGACGACCGGGGTGGCGTCGGTGACCGGCAGCCGGTCCCGGTACGTCTCGATCAGACCCCGCCACATGTCGCTCTCCTCGCCTCGACCGCCCCGGTCGCATCGGGGCTTCTACCAGCGTGAACCAGCCTCCCCGACCGGCCGTCGGCACACCTGGGGTTAACCATCAGGCGGGACGGGACGCTACGCCCCACCCTCGACCCGGAGCACGCTGGTCACCGAGCGGACGATCGCCAGCCCACGCAGCTCCCGGACGGTGGCCGCGAGCGCGGCGTCCGGCGCGACGTGGGTGACGATGACCAACTCGGCGTCCGCGCCCCCGCCGGCCGCGCCGCCACCGGCCGGGCCCTGCCGGACGGTGGCGATGGAGACCTCGTGCCGGGCGAACACCCCGGCCACCGCCGCCAGCACACCCGGCCGGTCGGTCACGTCGAGGCTGATGTGGTAGCGGGTGAGCGCCTCCCCCATCGGCCGCACCGACAGGTCCGCGTACGCCGACTCGCTGGGCGCGTGCACCCCGGCGAGGCGGTTGCGGGCCACCGCCACCACGTCGCCGAGCACGGCGCTGGCGGTCGGCGCGCCGCCGGCGCCCCGGCCGTAGAACATCAGCTGCCCGGCCGCCTCCGCCTCGACGAAGACCGCGTTGAACGCGTCGCCGACGCTGGCCAGGGGGTGGGTCAGCGGGATCATCGCCGGGTGCACCCGGACACTGACCGTCTCGCGGCCCTGCGCGTCGGAGCCCCGGGCGGCGATGCAGAGCAGCTTGATGGTGCAGCCCATCGCCTTGGCGCTGGCCACGTCGGCGGCGGTCACCTCGGTGATGCCCTCCCGGTGCACGTCGGCCGCGGTGACCCGGGTGTGGAACGCCAGGGAGGCGAGGATGGCGGCCTTGGCGGCGGCGTCGAAGCCCTCCACGTCGGCCGTCGGGTCCGCCTCCGCGTACCCCAGCTCGGTGGCCTCCTCCAGCGCCTCGGCGAAACCGGCGCCGGTGGCGTCCATGGCGGAGAGGATGAAGTTGGTGGTGCCGTTGACGATGCCGGTGACCCGGTTGATCCGGTCCCCGTGCAGCGACTCGCGCAGCGGGCGCAGCAGCGGGATGGCCCCGGCGACGCTCGCCTCGTAGTAGAGGTCGGCGCCGCCCTCGGCGGCGGCGTCGTGCAGCGCCGCGCCGTCCTCGGCGAGCAGCGCCTTGTTGGCCGTGACCACGCTCTTGCCCGCGCGCAGCGCCTCGACGAGCCAGCTCCGGGCCGGCTCGATGCCGCCGACGACCTCCACCACGACGTCCACGTCGTCCCGCTTGATCAGCCCGAGCGGGTCGGTGGTGAACAGGGCGGGGTCGACCGGCAGGTCACCCCGGTCCCGGCCGAGCCGGCGTACGGCGATGCCGGCGATCTCCAGCGGGGCACCGATCCGGGCGGCGAGGTCGGCCGACTGCTCGTGCAGCAGCCGCACCACGTCGCTGCCGACCGTGCCGCAGCCGAGCAGCGCCAAGCGAACGGGTGAGGTCATCCGACATCCAATGCGAGCAGGTCCGCTTCGGTCTCCCGGCGGACGATCAGCCGGGCCCGACCGTCGCGCACGGCGACGACCGGGGGCCGCGGGACATGGTTGTAGTTGCTGGCCATGCTCCGGCAGTACGCCCCGGTGCCGGGCACTGCGACAAGATCTCCGGGCTGCACGTCAGCGGGCAGGAATTCATCCTTCACCACGATGTCCCCGGACTCACAATGCTTTCCCACCACGCGGGCGAGCAGCGGTTCCGCCGCCGAGGCCCGGTTCGCCACCGTCGCCGAGTAGGACGCGTCGTAGAGCGCGGTGCGGATGTTGTCGCTCATGCCGCCGTCCACGCTCACGTATGTCCGGATGCCATCCACGTCCTTGACCGTGCCGACCTCGTAGAGGGTGAACACGGCGGGACCGACGATGGCCCGGCCCGGCTCGATGGACAGGTGCGGCACCCGCAACTTCTCGGCGAAGCACTCGGCGTCGACGATCTTGCGCAGCCGCTTGGCCAGGTCGCTCGGCGCGGCCGGGTCGTCCTGCGTGGTGTACGCGATGCCGAACCCGCCGCCCAGGTCCAGCTCGGGCAGCTCCACCCCGCGGGCGTCGCGGATCTGCGCCTGCAGGCCGAGCACCCGCCGGGCGGAGACCTCGAAGCCGCTGGCGTCGAAGATCTGCGACCCGATGTGCGAGTGCAGCCCGCGCAGCTCCAGCACGCCCTCGTCGAGGATCTTGAAGGCGGCCGCCGCAGCCGCCCCGCCGGCTAGCGAGAAGCCGAACTTCTGGTCCTCGTGCGCGGTGGCGATGAACTCGTGGGTGTGCGCCTCCACGCCGACGGTGACCCGGACCAGCACCTTGGGGCGTACCCCACGCTCGCGGGCGAGCGCGGTGAGCCGGTCGATCTCGGCGAACGAGTCCACGATGATCCGGCCCACCCCGGCGTCCACCGCCCGGGTCAGCTCGGCCACCGACTTGTTGTTGCCGTGGAAGCCGATCCGCTCCGCCGGCATCCCCGCCGACAGCGCGGTGGCCAGCTCGCCGCCGGTGCAGACGTCGAGGAAGAGGCCCTCCTCGGCGATCATGCGGACCACCGCTCGGCAGAGGAAGGCCTTGCCGGCGTAGTAGACGTCGGCGTCCGGGAAGGCGTCCCGGAACTCGCGGCAGCGCGAGCGCAGGTCGTCCTCGTCCAGCACATACACCGCGGTGCCGAACTCGGCGGCCAGGTCGCGGACGTCCAGGCCGGCGACCTCCAGCGCGCCGCCCGCCCCGCGCGTCACGTGGCGCGGCCACAGCTGCGGCACCAGGGCGTTGACGTCGACCGGGGTACGCAGCCAGGCCGGCCCGCGGTTGCCGATGTCGCCGTGCAGGGCACCGGCCTCGTGCGCGCGCATGGGACTACATCCTTTCCGGGGCGGTGACGCCGAGCAGCCGCAGGCCGTTGGCGATGACCACGCGGGTGGCGTCGTTGAGCCAGAGCCGGGCCCGGTGGGTGTCGGTGATCTCCTCGTCGCCCTGCGGGGTGACCCGGCACTGGTCGTAGAACCGGTGGAACGCCGGGGCCACCTCGCGCTCCAGGTAGTGCGCGAGCCGGTGCGGCTGGCGCAGCTCCGCGGCGGTGGCCACCACGGCCGGGAACCCGGCGAGGGCCTTGAGCAGCTCGTGCTCCTTCTCGTGGCTGAGCAGCTCGGGGCGGAAGTCCGCCGCCGCGCCCCGGGTCAGCCCCGCCTCGGCGGCCTGCCGCGAGATGCCGGCGGTCCGCGCACCCACGTACTGCACGTAGTAGACCGGGTTGTCGTTCTTGGCCCGGGTCCACAGCTCCACGTCGATGTCGATGGGCGAGTCGGCCGAGTAGCGGGCCAGCGCGTACCGGGCGGCGTCCACGCCGATCGCGTCGACCAGGTCCTCCAGGGTGACCACGGTGCCGGCCCGCTTGCTCATCCGCACCGGCTGCCCGTCGCGGACCAGGTTGACCAGCTGGCCGATGAGGATCTCGAGGTTGCGGTCCGGGTCGTCGCCGAAACAGGCGGCCATGGCCTTCATCCGGCCGATGTAGCCGTGGTGGTCGGCGCCCAGCATGATCACCACGCGCTCGAAGCCGCGCTCCCGCTTGTCCAGGTAGTAGGCGCAGTCGGCGGCGAAGTAGGTCCACTCGCCGTTGGACTTGCGCAGCACCCGGTCCTTGTCGTCACCGAAGTCGGTGGTGCGCAGCCAGGTGGCGCCCTCGGCCTCGTAGACGTGCCCCTGCTCGCGCAGCCGGGCCAGCGCCTTGTCCAGCTCGCCCCGGTCGTGCAGGTCCTTCTCGTTGAAGTAGGTGTCGAACTCGACGCCGAAGTCGCGCAGCGACGCCTTGATCTCCTCGAACATCAGCTGGACGCCCTCGACCCGGAACACCTCCTGGGCGGCGGCGTCGTCCAACTCCCGGACCTCCGGCCGGCGCCGGCACACCTCGTCCGCGATCTCGGCGAGGTACGCGCCGCCGTAGCCGTCCTCCGGCGTCGGCTCGCCCTTGGCGGCGGCGAGCAGCGAGCGGGCGAACCGGTCGATCTGGGAGCCGGCGTCGTTGAAGTAGTACTCGGTGCCGACGTCGGCGCCGGTGGCGCGGAGCAGCCGGCTCAGCGCGTCGCCGACGGCCGCCCAGCGGACCCCGCCGATGTGCACCGGGCCGGTCGGGTTCGCCGAGACGAACTCCAGGTTGATCTTCTGGCCGGCGAGGGTCTCGCTGCGGCCGTACTCCGGGCCGGCCTCGACGATGACCTTGGCCAGCTGGCCGGCGGCGGCCGAGTCGAGCCGGATGTTCAGGAAGCCCGGGCCGGCGATCTCCACCGACTTGATCCCCGGCGCCCGACCGAGCTGCTCGGCCAGGGCGGCGGCCAGCTCCCGCGGGGGTACGCCGACCTTCTTGCTGAGCTGCAGCGCCAGCGTCGAGGCGTAGTCGCCGTGCTCGGGGTTTCGGGGTCGCTCGACGGTGGTCTGCGCGGGCAGCGCGGAGCCGTCCAGGCCCCGGTCCTCGAAGACGGCGCGGGCTGCGGCAAGGACTACGTCGGCGAGTTCTGCGGGAGTCACCGAACCATGTTATCGGGGGTAGACTCGGGCACCGCGGCGGCGACCAGCATGTGAACCGACCCGCCGGGCTCCCTGACCGACCGACCTGACGAGGCACGATGAGCATCAGCACCCCGGGCGGCCCGGAGCGCCGTCCGACCGTGGTCAGCACCGGCAAGAAGCCGGCCGCCGGCCGGCCGGCCGCTGCCGACAAGCCCGCCGGCGGCAAGGCCGGGACCGGCAAGGGCAACCCGCGGCCGGCCGCGGGCGGCAAGGGCCGCAAGCCGGTCGCCCCGGTGAAGGTCAGCCAGGGTCGGTCCTGGGGCCCGATCGCCCTCTTCGTCGCGGTCGGCGTGCTCGCCGCCGGCATCATCGGCTACGGCGCCTACGCCGCCTTCCAGGGCTCCCAGCCCTGGCAGAAGCGGGCCGACGCCATCAAGGGCGTCGTCGACTACCGCAAGAAGGACCCGGACCTGGTCAAGGGCGGCAACCACCAGCCGGGCCCGATCAAGTACGACATCCTTCCGCCGGTCGCCGGCCCGCACAACCAGGCCTGGCAGAACTGCATGGGCGACGTCTACGACGCCCCGATCGCCAACGAGCACGCGGTGCACAGCCTGGAGCACGGCACGGTCTGGATCACCTACCGCCCGGACCTGCCGGCCGACCAGGTGGCCAAGCTCAAGGCCAAGGTCGAGGGCAAGGAGAAGCTGATGCTCAGCCCGTTCGAGGGGCTGGACAAGCCGATCTCGCTGCAGGCCTGGGGCTTCCAGCTCAAGGTCGACAACGCCGACGACAGCCGGATCGACGAGTTCATCAAGACGCTGAAGGTCAACGCCTCCATCGAGGGGCCGACCGCGCTCTGCGACCAGGGCGTCACCGCCACCGGCACCACGCCCCGGGACAACCTGAACAACCAGATGCCCGAGCAGCCGACCCAGTGAGGACGCCGCGATGACCGCCGCCGTGACGACGGACGCCGACCTCGACGAGGCCCCGGTCACCGATGACGGTGCCCGGGGGGCCGCGCGTCGTTTCGGCGTCCTGGCGCTGGCCGCCGCCGTCGTGGTCGGTCTCCTGCTCGGGTACGCGGGCGGCCTGCTCACCCCGACCTTGACCCGTCCGGGTGACAACTCCGCCGAGGCGGGCTTCGCCCGGGACATGACCACCCACCACGCGCAGGCGGTGGCGATGGGGCTGCTGGCCTTCCAGCAGGGCCAGGACCCGGAGGTACGGCAGCTCGGCGTCGACATCGCCACCGGCCAGCAGGGCGAGATCGGCACCATGCAGACCTGGCTGCGCTCGTGGCACCTGGACCCGACCGGCGGCCAGCCGCCGATGGCCTGGATGCCGGACGGCGCCGGTCTGGTCAAGAACGGCCTGATGCCGGGCATGGCCACGCCGGAGGAGATGGCGAAGCTGCGGGCCGCCAAGGGCCGCGAGTTCGACCTGCTCTTCCTCACCATGATGCGGCAGCACCACCTGGGCGGGATCCACATGATCCAGGGGATCCTCGACCAGGGGCACGACGAGGACGTGCTGGCGGTCGCGCAGACCATGAAGAACACCCAGCAGACGGATCTGACCAACATCCAGGCCGCGCTCAAGCGGCTCGGTGGCTGAGCCACCGGCACGCCTGCTCGGGAAGGGCCCGCGTCGTTCGCGACGCGGGCCCTTCCGCGTACCCGCCTCCCTACCAGCCCGTTATGCCCGTTTATAACTTTTTGATGGAGTTCAACCCATAGTGCTCCTTGGAGACTTTTCTCCCCACATATCGTGACCAGTTGCGATTCGGGCTCGTTGCGCAAGACGTGGGGGTTGCACTCAGAGACGCAGGCAGGTCGGTGACCAGTTGGTGCCGACGCCACACCATCGGCGGTGACGGGGCGGTGGCAGCCGTCCGTCGCGGACAGCGGCCGGGCGAGTCGGGAACGCTCAGCCGCGAACAGGAACTCGAACTGATCGACGTGCTGCGGGGCGTCCACCCCGACGGGTTCGGCCTGGACGAGGAGCTCTGGACGCGACAGAGCCTGACCACCCTCATCCAGCGCCGGTTCGACCTGGCGATGGACCCCGGCACGGTCGGGGCGTACCTGCGGGCCTGGGGGTTGGGTCCGCGGGAGCCCCGGGAGCGGGCCTGCGGGCTCTGCGTGGGCGCGGTCGAACGCTGGGTGCGCAGCGAGTACCCGGCGATCACCGGGGCCGCCCAGGAGCACGCCGCAGAGGTCTACTGGATCGGCCGGGTGCGCCTGCGCGGCACCATGCCGGCGGCCGACGTGATCTCCGCGGTCTCCTCCCGGGGCCGGGTCCGCTTCATGATCACCACACCGTCGGTCGACCCGCCGCTCCCGCGCGACTTCGTGCTGCGGCTCAGCGGCGCCGAGGAGCGCACCGTGCACCTGATCGTCGACGGCTCGTGGCCCCGCAACGAGTGGCCGCGCCGCCTGCCGCGCCGCATCGTCCTGCACCCGCTCCCCAGCTGCGGCCGCCCCCTGGCCGCCGCCTGACCTCACCACCGCTCCCGGCCACCATTCCCGCTGATCATGAGATTGACGGCAAAGTTGATCTCCACGGCCGCCGCCAATCTCATGATCAGCAGCAACGGCGGGGCAGGCGGACTCGGGATGCCGATTGGGTGATCCGGGAGGGGGTTTGCTATTCTTCTTGAGTCACTGAGCCCCCGTAGCTCAGGGGATAGAGCACCGCCCTCCGGAGGCGGGGGCGCAGGTTCGAATCCTGCCGGGGGCACTTTCGTTCGATTTTGTCGTAGCTTGCTCGAAACGCGCTCTTCGATCGAGCTCGCCCTAACCAGGGCAACGCGTAGCAGATCCTGACCGATGTCGATGCGCAGGTTCGGCTTTCACTGGCACCGTGCGGGAACGGCGTAAGCGCAATCTACGGGGTGGCGGACGTAGGGTGTCGCGGTGAGCTTTGACCTGTACGTCTGGCACGAGAACGAGCCGATCACCGCGGCACGGGCACGGGCACGGACGAAGTCACGACCTGATGCGTAATTGGCGGTGGGGCGGGTCGGCCTCACCGCCGTCGCTGGTCGATCATCGTGTGGCGGTCAGGTCGGAGACCAGTGTTGCCACAGCGATGAGTGTTTCGGCAGGGCGCCGCGGCCGCCGTGCCAGCGCGTGACGACGAGGTCTGGAACGTCGGCGTCGGCGGTGTCGGGCAGCAGGTTGAGCTTGGTGATCACTTGACCGAGATGGTCGCGGGCCAGCCCGCGATAGCCCCGGTCTGCCCAATGCCTACACCGGGGAAGTTGTCGAGCCGGTTGTCGATGCCTTCGGTCTCGAACGTGGCCTGGTCGTGTAATCGGCCTGGCCGGACGGCGCCGGCCCATAGCATCCGGCCGGCCTGGCGTAGGCAGCCAACTGAGTCCGCTTGTTCGCGGTGACCCGTCCGTGTCACCGCGAACAAGCGGCACCCGGATCAGCGCGTGACGATTTTGCCCCTGATTTCGCAGTTCTGGTCGCCGTTGGGCAGCTTCTTGCAGGTGATGGTGCCGACGAACCAGTATTTGGTGCCCCAGAGCCGGATGGCGACCTTGCGCGCCATCACGCCAGTGCCGTCGTCGCTGCCCCCACCGAGTTCGCCCAGTTCACCAAGCGTGGTCTCGAGGCCGGGCTGCGCGGTGGCGAGGACTCGGACTCCGGGCACCTCACGGCCGTCGAACAGCGCCGTGAGTTCGTCGGCGGTAAGTTCCTCCTCGCGGCCGGAGGTGTCCATCACGACCGCGCCGCCGGGCTCGCGGACTGCCTGCCCGTACAGCCGCTCGACGACGCTGAGCATCTCCCGCACCTGGATCCGGCCCTCGCGGGTGTCCACCTGGACCCCGATGACATCCTTGACCTGTTCCTTCACGTCGACGACGACGGTGTCGGCGGTCCCGGAAACGACGGCCTCGAACGGGATCCAGAAGAATTCCCACAAACCGTCGTTGCAGGTGAACACTCCTCCTCCGAGCTTGGTGCCGTGCGGCACGGTCTTCTTGCCGATTGTTTTGCCGTTGTCGTCGACGTACTCGATTACACAGCCCTTTTTGGGTTCGGCCGGCCGGTCGTCCTGTGCGCGTGCCGGACCGGCGGCCGACATAATCGCGCTCGCGATCACGCCCACGGCCAGGGCCCTGCTGATCGTCCGTTGCGCCATGATTCCTCCCATGGGGATGTTCCAGTGCGTTGGCGCTGGAGACTGTGGCAGCCGCGGTTGGCGCAGGGCTGAAGCGGCACTGAAATGGGTTCCCTGTTTCTTTTCAACCAGCGTCACCGGGTGGCGCGAACCGGCCCGATCAGGCTTGTGGCCGACCTCTCTCGGCCGGTGCGTACGTCGAACGCGGCGCGATATGTGACACTGACAGTCACGCGAAGCCCCTGTCGTGAAGTTGATCTCTTGACGGAGACCTACTTCATACAGGGGCTTCACTGCTCACCGTGCGTCACGACATGTTTGCTCGGAAGGCTCACTGTCTGATTTCGACCAGGCGTGCTGTATGGCTAGGTGGAGGTAGGCAAACTGTGACCATGATGCAGGTGAGGCTTCTCGGTCCGATCGAGGTTGCTTCCGCCGACGGCCTGGTCACGGCGGTGCCTGGGCTGCGCCGCCGCGCGGTGCTCGCTGTCCTCGGCCTCAACCCCGGCCGGACCGTCAGCATCGACCAGCTCATCGATGTCGTCTGGGACGAGCAACCACCGACCACCGCGACAAACACGTTGCAGCGCAACATCTCCTACCTGCGGGAGCTGCTCGGCTCCAAGGACGCGATCGTCGCCAAGTCGCCCGGCTACCTGTTGCGGACTGCCGGCATGTCCACCGACGTCGAGGAGGCGGAAAGGCTGATCTGCCAAGGCAGGCAGGCACCCAGCCCGCGGGAGGCGGTCACACATCTGCGTGCCGCGCTTGCGCTGTGGCGCGGGCAGCCGCTCGCCGACGTAGCCGAGCTGCGCTGGCTGGGCGAGCAGGCGCAGCGGCTGGGCCAGACCCAGTTCGAGGCGATCCGCGCACTCATCGACGCGCGGCTGGCGCTGGGCGAGCATGCCCAACTGGTGCCGGAACTGGAGCAGTTGGTGACCGCGCGCCCGTTTGACGAAGACCTGCACCGCCAGCTGATGCTTGCGCTCTACCGCGCCGGACAGCAGGCCGAGTCGCTCGCGCGATACCAGCGGTTGAGGCGCACGCTCGCAGAAGAGCTGGGAATCGATCCGGGGCAGGGCCTGCGCGACCTGGAGGCCTCGATCCTGCGCCAGGACAGCACTCTGGGCGCGCCGAGCCAGCCGCTGACCGTCGCGCCCACGGTTCGCGCACCGGCGCAATTGCCTTTGGCCACAGCGGCTTTCGCGGCACGGCGCCACGAGCTGAAACGGCTCGACGAGGTGATGGCGCGGCGCCAGGAGAACATGTGTATCGCGATCGTGTCGGGCACGGCGGGTGTCGGCAAGACGACCCTCGCGGTGCACTGGGCACATCTTGCGCGCCAACGGTTCCCGGACGGTCAGCTGTACGCGGATCTGCGCGGCTTCGACCGGGGTGGCTCGGTCACCGATCCCGCAACGGTCCTTCGTGCGTTCCTGGACGCTTTCGGGGTACCCCTCGAGAAAATCCCGGCAGATATGGATGCGCTTGCCGCCCTCTATCGCAGTGTCCTTGCCGACAAAAGGGTTCTGGTAGTTCTCGACAACGCGCGCGAGGCCGAACAGGTGCGGCCGCTGCTGCCGGGAACACCCGGCTGCGCGGTCGTGGTCACCAGCCGCTACCAGCTCACCACCCTGGTCACGGTGGAGGGTGCGCAGCCGATCATCCTGGAGCCGCTCACCGACGACGAGGCGCGTGACTTGTTGATGCGCCGGATCGGCAAGGACCGTGTGGCCGCGGAGGAGGCAGCGATCCAGGAGATCATCACGCGCTGTGCCCGGCTGCCGCTGGCGCTGGCGCTGGCCGCCGCGAGCTGCGTCACCAGACCACACCTGGCGGTGCGCGGCGTTGCAGCAGAGCTCCGGCAATCATTCGGTACCCTCAAAGCCCTGCAAAACCTGGACTCCGGCACCGACATCCGTTCTATCTTTTCATGGTCCTATCACGCGCTGAGCCCCGATGCCGCAAGGGTCTTCCGCCTCCTAGGGCAGCATCCAGGTCCCGACTTCACCGCGGAGGCCGCCGCCAGCCTGACTGCCATGTCAGCGGCCGACGTCCAGCAGAAGCTGGCCGAGCTGGTCCGGGCGAATCTGTTGACACAGCCCAAACTCGGCCGCTACGGCCTGCATGATCTGCTTTGGACATACGCTGCGGATCTCGGGCGCGATGAGGACGGCTTTCCCCGCCTGCTCGATCACTACCTGCACACCGCGATGTCGGCCGCCCTGCTGCTCAACCCGCATCGCGAGCCGCCGGTCGTGCCGCCGCCGAGACCGGATGCGACACCGGAGTGCTTGAGCGGCCGGGAAGATGCCGCTTCGTGGTTCAACGCCGAACGCGCCGTACTGCTCGGTTTGGTCAAACGCGCTGCTGCGCTTGGATTCCACGAGTACGTGTGGCGGCTTGCCTGGGCGGCCCTGGACCACCTCGACCGGTGTGGCCACTGGGGCGACCAGGTGGCCAACCAGCAGGCGGCGACCGAGAGCGCGAAATGCCTTGGCGCGCAGGCCGCACAGGCCAACGCCCACTTCTACCTGGCGACCACGTATGCCCGGATGGCGCGCTATGACGCGGCGCAAAGCCAACTCGCGCAGGCGTTCGACCTGTATGCCTCGCTCGGTGACCTCGGCGACCAGGCGAGGGTTCAGTACCAGATGGGGTGGCTGTCCAACCGGCAGCGCGAGTACGAGCAGGCGGTCGGCCACGCGCGGCAGGCGCTGCGGCTGTATCGTCTTGCCGGGCAACCGATGATGGCCGCGCGGGCACTCAACTCCTTAGGCTGGGCGTATGCGCTGCGGGGCGACTTCGCCCGCGCCCGCCCCAGGTGCGAGCTGGCCCTGGCCCGGATGCGCGAACTGGGCGACCTCACGTTCCAAGCCGGGACGTCGGACAGCCTCGGCTATATCTACCATCATCTAGGCAATTTCGACCTTGCCATCGAATACTTCCAGCGGGCGCTGGAACTCTTCCGGGGGCTCGACGACCGGTACTACGAAGCCGACACGCTCAAACACCTGGGCGACACCTATCACGCCACCGGCGATAACGGTGCCGCCCAGGTGGCCTGGAAACAGTCTTTGGACATCCTCGAACTGCTCAGGCATCCGGACGCAGCTGAGGTGCGCGCAAAACTCGAGACATCGGCTGATCGGAGCCGATAGCGCACACGGTCGACTCCGAGGGCCACGGTTTGTCCGGGCACAGCACGATAACGCGGATGTCCTTGATTTCGCAGGCGCCGATGATGGCTTTCGGGTCCTGGTTCCACGTGCCGCCCGCCATGTCGCATCGGCCTTTCAGCGGCGGCGGCCACATACGCGCGCTCACCTCGTACCCGCATCGCACGGCCGGGGGTTCCTCGGCTTCTTTCTCGCCGGGGTCCTTGGGAGGTTCCTCGCCTACCACCGCGCAGAGGATCTCCTCCTCGCCGACCTGGCAGGCATAGGTGAGCGGGTCGATTTCGTGGTACTCGCCCACGAACAAGGCGCAGATGTACCTTAAGGTCTCGGGGTTCGGTGTCCCGCCAGGCGCAGGTTCGGTTGCATGCGCCGTCGCGGGGGCCGCTAGCCCGGCGAACACCATCGCCAGCGCGGCCAGCAACCTGATCAGCTTCACCGTGAACTCCTCCTTCGTGAGGTCCGTTTCGTCAGGCACACCTTGGCACCCCGCGCTGAATCGGCGCTGAAACGCAAGGAGGGCTCCCTGGCCAGGGAGCGCTCCTTGGGTGCCTAGTCCCAGTGCCCACCAAACACCTTCGAGACGCACTTGTAGTGCTTCCCGCCGTCCTTGGAGACACAGACGATCCAGATTTGGCCAAGCAAGGGCCACTCGAAGCCGGTGATGGTCACCTTGGTCTTCCCGTAGCCGACTCCCGACTTCTCGGCGACATCATCGAGTTCCCAGTCGGGGCTGGGCCCTTCGACAGTAGCGGCCCAGCGCAGCGAGCCGACTTCCCGGCCCGCCGCGAGATCCTTGAGATCCTGGTCCGAAGGCTCCTCCTCGCCGACGTAGGTGTCCACTCTTTCCAAGGTGAGCAACGACATCTGGCCCGCCTTCTCGATGGCCGACTTCATGCCGCCCAACGTGGTCGTGCCGGCCATCTCCAGAGTCAGCCATCCGTCCCCGCCCAACCTCGCCAGGATGCACTCGTGCACGGACTTGCCGCTGGCAATGCACATGGTCAGGCACCACTCGCGGCTCTCCGGGACGGAGGTCGCGAACAGCACGGTGGAGGTGGCGCCACCACCGTCGCGGCCGTCGAACGCGCCGTCGGCGAGGTCGGCCAGCGTGGTGTCAAGCATCTCCGGGCGGCCGGACATGCTACCCAGCACCTGTACGCCCTCGATTTCCTCCCCTGCGACAAGGGCCTCAAGCTGATCGACGGTGAGGAGCCTTTCACCGGTGTCCACCGCGACGACCTTGTCCAGGTCGCCCAGTGGCTGCCCGGCCAGCCGCTCGATCTCCCGCAGCACTTGCCCAGGGGCGCCGCGCTGGTCTTCGATTGTCAGCCTCGTACCATCACCGACAGCACCCGATGGGACGGCCGCCACCGTGAGACTGGCAACCGTAAGGGCGGCAACGACTGCGACGCGCTTAGCGAGTTGATTCATGACTAGAACTCGCAGACCAGGTCGGCACCACCACCGGTCGGGGATGGCTCCAGGTGGCAGTGCTCCGCGAGCCAATCGCCAGCGGCGCGAAGCTTTTTCACCACCCAGTTGAGCGCGTCCTTGATCGCTCCCCAGATGCTGAAATAGACGACGGTTGTCTCCGGATCCGCGCCCTCGGTTACGTCAATGATGTCCCTTGTGGTCATTTTCGGGTCAAGCCGGTCGAACTCCCCCAGCACCCGCACGCCGGTGGTGTCCTTGCCCGCCAGGAGTGCCTGCACCTCTTCGGGTGTCCGCTGCCTGCCGTCGTCGACCGCCACGATCGCGCGATCGACCACCACCTCCTGATCGCCGGTGAGGGCCTGAACGAGGCGCGCCATATCGCCCAGCGTCATGCCCATGCCGAGGGCCGAACCCGCCAACCGGCCCGGGGAAACGTTGCCGGCCGGATCAATCTGGATCTCGAGACTCGTGACGGCGTCGTCCCGGTCGAACGGGTTCCGGACAAGTTTCCATTGCCCGTCAGCGCAACGGAATTGGCCGTACTCATCGCCCTCCTGGGCGCTTGCGGTTTCGGTGACCTGACCTCGCTCATCCACGTGCTCGATCACGCATTCGCCCTTGATCGGCGTCGACTCCCCGGCTACGACGGGCGTAGCTGCGGCCGTGGTAGCCAGCGCTATCCCGCCGATCGCCCCAAGTACCGCCACGCGGTACGCCAAAGGCCTCATCCGATGCTCCTTCCCTTGCGGGCTTCATGGTTTGACGCCGGAAGCCTGGCGGTACGCGGTGGCGCGGGTCTGAATCGGCGCTGAAAGCACGTGACAACAAAGCGCACGTGTTATGAGCAGGCGGCACCCCGGCCCCGATGTCGGCCGGAAAGAGGCGCCCGATCCGGGCAGTGGAGACCGGTTCACCTAACAGCAGGCCCGCAACGCGCGCGTCAAGGACTGAGCAGCCAGACCGCAGTGATGACGACAGACCCGTCGTCCCATGTGAGCCGTTCCCATGGTCGACGGTTCCTGCCGGGGCACAGACACAAGAAGCCCGGGCCGTTGGTCCGGGCTTCTTCATCTGTCCGGCGGGCACCACGGGAGCCGCACCCGGACCGGTCAGCCGGCCTCGCGGCGGGCCTTCGCGCGGCGCTTGCCCTCGTGCATGGCCTGCACCCGGGCCACCGGGATGGTCCGCCCCTCGGCGACCAGGTCGGCCGGGAGCCGCTGCGGGGCCGGCAGCGCCGCCGCCCACGGGTCCCGCTCGGCGACCAGCGCCGGCACGGTCCGCACGGTGAAGTCGGCGGGCGTCGCCGACTCCAGGTCGTCCCAGCCGACCGGGTACGACACCGGCGTGCCCGGCCGCACCCGGGGGCTGTACGCCGCCACCACCGTCGCCCCGTACGCCCGGGTCGAGTCGACGAACACCCGGCCGCCCCGGTCCTCGACGATGAACGCGGTGGTGGCCAGCGCCGGGTCGAGGCGTTCGGCGCGGGCGGCGACGGCCCGGGTCGCGGCGGCCGCCTCCTCGGCCGTGGTCTCGGCGGCCACCGGCACGATCACGTGCACGCCCTTGGCGCCGCTGGTCTTCACCGCGCCGGCCAGCCCGACGTCGGTCAGCGCCTGCCGGACCAGCAGCGCGGCCCGGACCGCCATGCCGAACGAGTCGCCCGGGGGCGGGTCGAGGTCGAGCACCAGTTGGGTGGGGTGCTCCGGCCGACCCGCCAGGCCCAGTGTCGGGTGGTACTCCACCGCCCGCTGGTTGGCGAACCAGAGCAGCGTCCGCCGGTCGTCGCAGAGGGCGTACGAGATCCGCCGGCGGGACGCCTCCGCCCAGACCGAGGTGCGGCGCACCCAGTCGGGGGTGTACTTCGGCAGGTTCTTCTGCATGAACGGGTCCTGCCCGGGCCGCACCCGGACGACCGAGAGCGGCCGGTCGCGCAACTCCGGCAGGATCCGCTCGTGGACGGCGTCCAGGTAGTCGACCAGATCGCGCTTGGTCGCCCCGGCCCCGTCGAACAGCGGCTGGTCCAGATTGGTCAGCGACACCCCGTCCCGGGTCTCGTCAGCGGCACCCATCCGCTCACCTTCCCGGGCCGAAGCCGTGCCGGCAACCCCGACACGGCCGCCGAGGGAGTCAGACCCAGAACGTGTCGTGTCGCAGGAAGAACTCCGTCCGCTCCTCCTCGGTCCGGCCGGCCAGGTCCAGCAGGCCCTCGAAGTAGCCCTCCCGGGGCGCGCCGGGGGCGAAGTGCAGCAGCATCGAGGCGGGCTCGCCGGACTCGTTGCGGAACGCGTGGACGCCACCCTCCGGGACGTGCACGAAGTCGCCGGGCACCGTGTCGATCCACCGCCGGCCGTCGTAGATGCGGACCGTTCCGGACAGGATGTAGAACGACTCCGAGATGGACCGGTGGAAGTGCGGATCCGGGCCGCTCGGCTGCGGGCCCATCTCCCAGCGGTAGAGCCCGAACTGCCCGTTGGTCGACGCGCCCCTGGCCAGGTAGTGCGCCGTGCCGCCGCTGGGGTAGACGAGCTCGGGCGGCTGGTCGGCCGGGCGGTAGGTGGCGGTCGGCTCGCCCAAGTCTCCTGAGTAACGCGGCGGTGGGTAGGTCACCGTGCCTCCTCTCCGATCGGGAACACCTCGTCGCCCGCCCGGATCGCGGCGAGCATCTCGACGGTACGGGCGCGGGCGGTCGCGTACAGCCCCTCACCGAAGCTGACCCGGGCCACGCCGAACCCGGCCAGCTCGGCCACGGCCGGGGCGCCGGGGCGGGCCAGCACGTTGACCGGGGCGTCCACCTCGGTCACCAGGGTCCGGGCTCGGCGGACCGGGCAGGTCGCCGAGCGCCGGCCTGCCGGGGCCGTCGGGAGGGCTTCCTGGCGACGGGGCCGCCGGGCGGTGCGGAGGGCGACCAGCAGGGCGGTGGCGACCAGCGCGGCGGCCACGGCGAAGGCGTACCGGTAGCCGGCGGCAAGGGCGGCCACCTGGTCCGCGCCGGCAGCGCGCGCCGCGTCGGTGCGGGCCGCGGCCAGGGTGGCGAGGGTGGCCAGCCCGAGCGCCCCGCCCACCTGCTGGGTGGTGTTGGCCAGCCCGGAGGCGAGCCCGGCGTCGTCGGGCGCGGCACCGGCCATGGCGAGGGTGGTGACCGCCGGCAGGGTCAGCCCGCCCGCGACGCCGAAGACCAGCATGGCCGGGAGCAGGTCCCGCGCGTAACCGGCGTCCACCGGGAGGCGGGCCAGCAGCAGGAAGCCCGCCACGGCGAGCGCCAGCCCGCCGACCAGCACCGTCCGGGCGCCGTACCGGGCCACCAGCCGGCCGGCCAGGCCCAGCGAGACCGCCGCGATCACCAGCGGGGTGGGCAGGAAGGCGAAGCCGGTGGTCGCCGGGTCCAGCCCGAGGACGAGTTGCAGGTGCAGCGCGAGCAGGAACTGGAAGCCGAAGTACGCGGCCACCATGAGGGACTGCACGGCGTTGGCGGCGACCAGGCCGGGCGCCCGCAGCACCCGGGGTGGCAGCAGCGGGGTCGGGGCGATCCGCTGCCGGGCCGCGAAGCCGGCCAGGAGCGCGATGGCCAGCCCGGCGGTGGTGAGGGTGCGCGCCGAGGTCCAGCCGTGTTCGCCGGCACCGACGATGGCCAGCACGGCGCCCATCAGGCCGGCGGTGGCCAGCACCGCGCCGAGCAGGTCCAGACCGGCCCGCAGGCCGACGCCGGGGTCCGGCGCGATCAGCCGTACGGCGGCGGTCAGGATCAGCGCGCCGATCGGCAGGTTGATCAGGAAGATCGACCGCCAGCCCGCCAGGTCGGTGAGCACTCCCCCGACCAGCAGGCCGATCGAGGCGCCGGCCGCGCCGGTGAAGCTGAACACGGCGATCGCCCGGGCCCGCTCGGCCGGCTCGGGGAAGAGCCGGACGATCATGCCGAGGCTGACCGCGGTGGTGAGCGCGCCCCCGACGCCCTGCGCGAAGCGGGCGGCGACCAGGATCGCCGGGCCGGCGGCCACGGCGCAGAGCAGCGAGGCGAGGGTGAACAGGGCCACCCCCGCCAGGAAGACCTGGCGCCGGCCGAGCAGGTCGCCGAGCCGCCCGGCCAGCAGGAGCAGGCCGCCGAACGCGACCAGGTAGGCGTTCACCACCCAGGCCAGCCCGGCGCCGTGGAAGCCCAGGTCGGCCTGGATGGCCGGGAGCGCCACGGCGACGATGCTGCCGTCCAGGATGATGATCAGGCTGCCGGCGCAGAGCACGAGCAGCGCCGGCCAGCGGTTGGTCCCCGTCATCGGGTACGACCTCCTTGGTGCATGGTTTGTTACCGAGGCCATCGTCTGTGACCATCAGACCGAGCGGAAGGAGGCACTTTCGTGTCCCAGGGGAACAGCTGTGTGTCCGTGACCGCCCAGCAGGCACGGGCCTGCACCGTCCGGGAGGCGCTGGATCGGGTCGGCGGCAAGTGGAGCATCGGCATCCTGATCGCCGCGTCACAGGGGCCGATCCGGTTCACCGAGTTGGAGCGGCAGGTCGAGGGCATCAGCCGGCGGATGCTCACGCTGACCCTGCGCAACCTGGAGCGGGACGGCCTGCTGCACCGGCACGTCTTCCCGACCGTCCCGCCGAAGGTGGAGTACAGCGCCACCCCGATGGCCCTGGAGCTCTACGAATCACTGGTCGCGTTGACCGCGTGGGCGGAGCGGCACCGGACCGCGATCACGACGGCCCGGGCGGCGTACGACCAGGAGCACGGCGCTCCGGTCGGCTGAGGCTGTGGCGAAGACCACGCAATCCGTCTGACCGATCGGTCAGGTGCTGACCGATCGGTCAGGCATCCTGGAGGACATGGCACGGGCGGTACCGGAGACCCACGACGAGATCCTCGCCGCGGCGGCGCGACGCTTCGCCGTCACCGGCTACAAGGGCACCTCGCTGCAGGACATCGCCCGCGAGGTGGGCTGTTCCAAGGCCACCGTGCTCTACCACTTCGCCAACAAGGAAGCCCTGCTCAGCGAGCTGATGGCACCCGCCATCGCGGTGCTGGAGGCGCTCGACGCGCGGATCGCCGCACACACCGGCGCGGACGCCCAGCGGGTCGCCGGCGAGGGCTTCGTCGACCTCGCGGTCCGCTTCCGGCGGGAGATCGCGCTGCTTCGCGGCGAGTTTCCCGACCTGCTCCAGCAGCCCGCCTTCGCGCACGTCCAGCAGATCTCCGAACGGCTGATCGACGCGTTCGCCGGCCGGTCCGACCGCCCGTCCGCGCGGATCGCCGCGCTGGTCGTGCTCGCCGGGATCGCGGAGACGTGCGCCGAGTTCATCGCCATCCCCGACGAGGAGCTGCGGCCCGCGCTGCTGGCCGTCGTCCGGCGGGCCCTCGAGCCCGCCACCTGATCCCAGTTCACGACCCCGAGGACAAGGAAACCTCATGGCGACCCTGCTCTACCGGCTCGGCCGGGCATCCTTGCGCCGCCGGCGACTCGTCGCCGTCGTCTGGCTCGTCGTGCTCGTCGGCCTCGGTGCCGCCGCGCTGACCCTCAAGGGCTCGACGGCGAGCAACTTCAGCATGCCGGGCACCGAGTCGCAGCGCGCGATCGACCTGCTCGCCGAGCGGTTCCCGGCGGCCAGCGGGGCCACCGGCACCATCGCCGTCAAGGCACCCCAGGCCGGCCAACTCGGCACGCCCGACGGGCAGGCCGTGGTCAAGCAGGTCACCGAGGAGGCGGCCGCCCTGCCCGGCGTGGTCGGCGCGGTCGACCCGTACCAGGTGCAGGCACTGAGCCCGGACGGCCGGCACGCGCTGATCCAGGTGCAGTTCGAGGGCCGGGCGGACGAGGTGACCGACACCCAGCGCACCGCGTACGAGCAGGTCGGCGCGCAGGCCGAGGCGCAAGGGTGGCAGATCGCCCCGGGCGGTGAGGTGCTCAACGCCGAGCCGGAGGTCGGCTCGACCGAGGCGCTCGGTGTGCTGGTCGCGGCAATCGTCCTGATCGTCACCTTCGGCTCGCTGGTGGCGGCCGGCATGACCATGCTGAACGCGCTGATCGGCGTCGGCGTCGGCATGGCCGGCCTGTACGCGCTCAGCGGCGCGGTCGAGCTGACCAGCACCGCGCCTATCCTGGCGCTGATGCTCGGCCTCGCGGTCGGCATCGACTACTCACTGTTCATCACCTCCCGACACCGGCAGAACCTGCTCGACGGGCTCTCCCCCGAGGAGGCGGTCGGTCGGGCCGTCGGCACCGCCGGCTCCGCCGTGGTCTTCGCAGGCGCCACCGTCGTCATCGCGCTCGCCGGCCTGGCGGTGGTGAACATCCCGTTCCTCACCGTGATGGGTCTGGCCGCCGCCGGCACGGTCACGGTGGCCGTCCTGGTCGCGATCACCCTGGCCCCGGCGCTGCTCGGCTTCGCCGGCCGCAAGGTGCTGCCGCGTAAGCTGCGCAACCGCGAGGTGGTCGCCTCAAGCGCCGGCGAGAACCGCTCGGGCTTCGGGTTCCGCTGGGCGCGTTGGGTGACGAAGCTGCGGTTCCCGGTCATCCTGGTCGGCCTGATCGGCCTCGGCCTGCTCGCGCTCCCCGCCCAGCACATGCGCCTGTCCCTGCCGGACGCCGCCACCGCGGCCGAGGGCACCCCGGCCCGGGTCAACAACGACCTGATCCAGGAGGGCTTCGGCCCCGGCTTCACCGGGCGCCTCGCGGTGGTCGTCACCGCCGACTCGCCGCAGGCCACCCAGGCCGCCGTACCGCAGGTCACCGCGCTGGTCCAGAAGACGCGCGGTGTCCTGGCCGTGGCCCCGCCGCAGCTCGACCCGACCGGCCGGACCGCGTTGCTCGGCGTCATCCCGAAGACCGGCCCGACCGACGAGGCCACCGAGACCCTGGTGCACGACATCCGCGACCAGGTCAGCGGCATCCGGAACGCGGACGTGCTGCTGACCGGCGCGACCGCGATCGGCATCGACGTGTCCGAGAAGCTCTCCGCCGCGCTCCCGGTCTATCTGCTGCTGGTCGTCGGGCTGTCGGTGCTGCTGCTGATGCTGGTGTTCCGCTCGGTCCTGGTGCCGGTGAAGGCGGCGCTCGGCTTCCTGCTCACCGTGGCGGCCACCTTCGGCATCACGGTCGCGGTGTTCCAGCAGGGCCACCTGGCCGGCCTGCTCGGGCTGGACACCCCCGGTCCGCTGGTCAGCTTCCTGCCGATCCTGCTCATCGGCATCCTGTTCGGCCTGGCCATGGACTACGAGGTCTTCCTGGTCTCCCGGATGCGGGAGGACTTCGTGCACGGAGACAGCGCCCGGCAGGCGACCATCAACGGGATGGGTCACGGCGCGCGGGTGGTCACCGCCGCCGCGCTGATCATGATCTCGGTGTTCGGCGGCTTCGTCTTCCTCGACGACCCCGTGATCAAGTCGATGGGCTTCGCGCTCGCGATCGGGGTCGCGATCGACGCGTTCGTGGTCCGGATGGCCGTCGTCCCGGCGGTGATGTCGTTGCTCGACACCGCCGCCTGGTGGATCCCCCGCTGGCTGGACCGGATCCTGCCGAACGTGGACGTCGAGGGCGAGGGCCTGCGCGCCCACCTCGCCGAGCGCGAGCCCGCCGGCGTGTGAGGAACGGGCCGTTGTCGCCCCGGCGACAACGAGGGGCCCCTCCTACCTACCCGGCCGGTCAGACCCCGGCCGGGTAGGTCTCCATCTCGCCCGGTGCGCTCAGCGCCGGCAGCGGGTGCAGGGCGGTGGCCTCGTCGCACCAGATGAACGCGTCGTAGCGCTCGCCGAGCCGGGTGGGCACGTAGTTGCCCCAGGACTCGAAGCTCGGGTCGTAGACCACCCCGATGGCCCGGTGGTCGGCCGTCCCGGTCACCCATTCCGGCTGGTCGGGGCCGCCGAAGACCAGCACCGCCCGCTCCGGCATCAGCTCGTGCAGCCGCCGCTCCACCGAGCCCTCCCGGGCCGGCGGCACCACCATCGCCTCCGCCGGTGAACCCCAGCGCGGCGCGGCGATCACCGTGCCCCGGTAGCTGCCGCAGCCGACCAGCGTCACCGCGTCCCCGCCGTGCCGCTCGCGGGCGAGCTGGCCGATGTTGACCATCCCGTCCGTCGCCATGTCGGTGGCCCGAGCGTCGCCGATGTGGGTGTTGTGCGCCCAGACGATGCCCCGGGAGCCCGGGCCGTAGTGGTCGAGCAGCCGGTCGAGGGTGTCGGCCATGTGGATGTCGCGGACGTTCCACGACTCCGGGCCGCCGCCGACCATCGCCCGGTAGTAACGCTCCGCGCCGGCCACCACCTCCGCGTTCTGCCAGGCCGAGAAGCGGTCCGCGCCGTCCGAGGCGGCGTGTTCCCGGGTACGCGCCAGCAGCCGGACGACCTCCTCCTCGCAGCGGGCGGAGACGAACCGGCTGGCCGTGCCGTACTCCTCGACCCGCTTGCCGTACGGCTCGAAGCAGCGGTACGCCTCCTGCGCCGCCTCCAGCGAGGTCGGTTCCTCCTCGCCCAGGTAGTCGAAGATCGCCTGCATCGACTCCCACAGGCTGTAGACGTCCAGCCCGTGGAAGCCGGCCCGGTCCCCCTCGGCGCGCTCCAGGTTCCAGGCCCGCAGCCACCGGCAGAAGCGGGCCACCTCGGCATTGGCCCACATCCAGGTGGGCCAGCGTTCGAAGCGCTCCAGCGCGGTCTGCGGATCGGCCAGCCCGCCCGGGGCGGCCACCACCGAGCGGTGCACCCGGTCGCAGTCGGGCCAGTCCCCCTCCACCGCGACGAAGTCGAAGCCCTGCTCGGCGATGAGCCGCCGGGTCAGTTGCTCACGCAGCCGGTAGTAGTCGTAGCTGCCGTGCGTCGCCTCCCCGATCATGACGATCCGGGCGTCCCGGACGCTGTCCACCAGCGGGTCGAAGTCGCTCGGCGCGCCGAGTCGCTGTACCAGCATGCCCGCGGCTACCCGGGGACCCGGTCGGGCAAACCGGCATGCCTGCCGGCGGAGCGGGTAGCCGCGGGCATGACCGTGACCGGGGTGCAGTTGCAGGAGTTCCTGGCCGGGCTCGACTACCCGGTTTCCCGGGAGGACCTGGTCCGCTGGTGCCAGGAGAACGGCGCCAGCACCGAGACGTTGCAGCTGATCAAGGCCCTGCCGGCGGAGGAGTTCGACTCCCCCGCCGAGCTGGCCGACGCGCTGAAAACGCTCACCTGAGCCGGGTCAGACCCGCAGCAGCCGGAACAGGGTGAGCCACTGCTCCGGCCAGACCGCCCCGACCAGCGTCTCGGGCGGCAGCCGGAGGGCACGCAGCGCGCCGTCCACCCGGGGGTGGTGCCGGCGCAGCGAGGCGGCCAGCGAGCCGCCCACCCCGCCGAAACCGACCTCCACCAGCCGCCGATAGGCCGGCAGTTCGGCGGGGGACAGCAGCGGCTCCGGTCGCCGCTCGATCCGCAGGATGCCGGCGTCGACCCGCGGCACCGGGCGGAACGCCGTCCGGGGCACCGTGCCGACCGACCGCCAGGCGTACTCGGGCCAGGTCAGGATGGTCAGCCGGGTCCACCGGCCGCCGTGGCCGGTGCGCCGGCGGGCGTACTCCCGCTGGGTGAGCAAGGTGGCCGCGCGGAGCCGGTCGGCGGCCAGACACCAGCGGACCACCGCGGCGGTCAGCGACCACGGGATGTTGCCGACCAGGTCGAAGGGCTCGGCGGGCGGCGCGGCGGCGAGGAAGTCGGCCCGGCGCAGCGTCACCCCGGGCAGGCCGGCGCAGGCCGCCGCCAGGTCCGCGGCGGCCACCGGGTCGATCTCGTACGCGACCAGCCGCCCGCACCGGGCGGCCAGCGGCACGGTCAGCCGGCCCCGGCCGGCGCCCACCTCGACGAGGAGGACGTCCGGGTCGGGCCGGGCCGCCCGGACGATCCGCGCGACGGCGGCCGGGTCGGCGAGGAAGTTCTGGGAGAGCACGCGACGGGACCGGTCGCGTTCGGTGGGTCGGGGCGCCATGGCGTCGTCGTCCTGTCTGTCGCCGGTCGGCGACGGGACGGACAGGCGGCCGGCGGGCAGCCGGCGATCGGGCCTGTCCGAGCGGATGGGGACTCGGACGGCCCACGGCACGGGCGGTACGCGGTCAGCACCCACCTCCCGACCGGCGGTTCCCGGCGCCGGGCACGGCGCGGGGCGGGTCGGTACGGCGGGGTGAGGTCATCGCCGGCGGCCCTCGAAGGAGTCGCCGGCGAGCGGTCAGTAGCGGGTCGCGTTCCGGCCGGCCGGGGCCGGACGCCGGATCCGCGGGCGGGCCACCAGCATCGGGGCCCAGGCGGCCGGCGTGCCGGCCACGTCGATCAGGGCGTGCGCCATGCGGGCGAGGGTAGCCGGGGCGAGGGCGCCCGTCGACCGATTTCGCCCCGGCGGCCGGGACGGCGGCGGCGGTCAGGCGGGCAGGTCGACGGTGCGCCCCTCGGTGCGGGCCCGCTCGGCGGCCGCCAGCACCGCCACCACCTCGCGGCCGAACCGGACGTCACAGCGGTGGTCCCGGGTGCCCGCCTCGACCTCCTCCAGCAGCTGGTCGATCGCCGTGCCGTATGCCTGAAGCGCGCTCCCGTCGCCGGGCGGGACGGTCTCGGTGCCGTTCTCGCCGAAGAAGACGAAATCCCGGGTCACCGCCTCGGCCGGCGCCTCCAGGGTGAGCGAGAGCGAGCTGGTGGCGCCGCCGTCGTGGGTGAGCAGCAGGTGCACCAGGCCGCTCGGGCCGTCCATCGCGGCGACCCGGGTGACCCGGCCGAGCACCGGCAGGATCAGCGACAACGCGTGCGGCCCGATGTCCCACAGCGCGCCTCGGTCCCGCCGCCACTGCGAGTTCCCGTACGGGTTCCCCGGCTGGTAGATGGACGCGAACATGGTGGCCCGGGCGTGCTGCCAGCCGCCGGCCGCCGCGGTGGCGGCGAGAAAGCCGGTGACGTTCGGGTGGAACCGCTGGGTGAAGAAGACCACCGAGGCCACTCCGGACGCCTGCGCGGCGGCGACCACCCGGTCGGCCTCGGCGAGGCTCAGCGCCAGCGGCTTGTCCAGCAGCAGGTGCCGCCCGGCGGTGGCGGCCCGGACGGCGATCTCGGCCTGGATGTCCGGCGGCAGCGCGACGGCGATCGCGTCGCAGGCGCCGAGCAGCGCGTCCACGTCGTCGAAGGCCGGTACGCCGTGCCGATCGGCCAGCGCCGCGACCTTCGCCGGGTCCCGGCCCCAGACCCCGGCCAGCTCGGCCCGCGGGTGCGCGTCGATGGCCGCGGCATGCGTCTCCGCCGCCCAGTGACCGGTGCCGAACAAGCCGAACCGCACCACGGGTCCCCCTGCCCTCGTCGTCCGCCACGGCGTACGCCCGTGGCCGTGATCCACGCTAGTCGTCCGGCGGAGTCGGCGGGCCCCCGACCGGATGGGAGAGCCGGGCGACGGTGGTTACTACGACGCTTAGTAGTCTGTGCCGGTGACTCGGACTGCGCCGGGAGGGCGCCGATGACCAGCGCCGCGGCGGCCGGCTCGCCGGTGGACGGGATCCTCGCGACGGCCGCGATCGTGCTGTCGCTCGTTGTCGCGGCCTGGGCGCTGGTGGCCGCGCTGCGCCACCGGGCGCCGGACCGGCTCCAGTTCGTCGGCCTGGCCGTGCTGGAGGTGGCGCTGCTCGCGCTCGCCGTGCTGGCGCTGGTGGCGCTCGGCGGCGGTGAGCGGCCGGGCGAGCCGGGCGCGTTCTTCGGCTACCTGGTGACGTTGGTCTGCCTGCCGCCGCTGGCCTGGGTACTGGCCCGGATGGAGCCGACCCGCTGGGGCTCGGCGATCGTCTGCGCGGTCTGTCTGGTCACCCCGGTGGTCGTGGTCCGGTTGCAGCAGACCTGGGAGGTCGTCGGTGGCTGAGACCCAGGTGCCCGAGCGCACCACCAACCGGGGGCCGGGCCGGCTGCTGATCGCCGTCTACATCCTCTTCGCCATCGCCGCGACCTCGCGGGCGGGCCTGCAGATCGCCACCAAGTTCGACCAGGCGCCGGTGGCGTACCTGCTCTCCGCGGTGGCCGCGCTGATCTACATCGTGGCCGCGGTCGGGCTGGCCCGGGCCGGGCACGCCGGCCGCCGGGTCGCGCTGGCCTGCTGCTCGGTGGAACTGCTCGGGGTGGTCGCGGTCGGCATCCTCAGCCTGGCCGACCGGGCACTCTTCCCGGACGAGACGGTCTGGTCGGGCTTCGGCAGCGGCTACGGCTACATCCCGCTGGTCCTGCCGATCCTCGGCCTGTACTGGCTCTGGCGCACCCGCCCCGACGCGTCCCGCCCCTGATCGGGCGGGACGCGTCGGAGGGTCAGTCCTTGGGACCGCCGGCGACGTAGATGACCTGGCCGGAGACGAACGACGCGCCCTCGCTGACCAGGAACGAGATGGTGTGCGCGACGTCCTCCGGCCGGCCGGTGCGGCGGACCGGGATCTCGGCGGCGGCATGCTGCTGCAGCGCCGCGAAGTCGACCTTCATCCGGGCCGCGGTGGCCGCGGTCATGTCGGTGACGATGAAACCGGGCGCGACCGCGTTGACGGTCACCCCGAACGGGCCCAGCTCGATGGCGAGGGTCTTGGTGAAGCCCTGCAGGCCCGCCTTCGCCGCGGCGTAGTTCGCCTGGCCCCGGTTGCCCAGGGCCGAGGTGCTGGAGAGGTTGACGATCCGGCCCCACTTCCGCTCGACCATGTGCTTCTGGGCCGCCTGGCTGAAGAGGAACGCGCCCCGCAGGTGCACGCCCATGACCGTGTCCCAGTCGGCGTCGGTCATCTTGAACAGCAGGTTGTCCCGGAGCACCCCGGCGTTGTTGACCAGTACGGTCGGCGCCCCCAGCTCGGCGGCGACCCGCTCGACGGCGGCCTCCACCTGGGCCCGGTCGGAGACGTCGGCGCCCACTCCCAGCGCCCGGCCGCCGGCGGCGACGATGGCGTCCACCGTCTCCTTGGTCGCCGACTCCTCGATGTCGACCACGGCGACCGTCATGCCGTCGGCGGCCAGCCGACGGGCGGTGGCCGCGCCGATGCCGCGCGCGGCTCCGGTCACGATGGCGACACGGGGCTCCTCCGACATGATTACCTCCCGGTAACTTGAGCTCGATCGAAGGAGCTTAACCCAGGGGTACGCGGCGCCGGTCCGGCCGTCACATGCCCCTGCCGCGGCAGATCCGGATCCACCGGTAGCCGTAGCCGGCGAGCTTGAGCCGGTCCAGCTTGCCGACCTCCTCGTAGTTGCGGTCGGCGAGCACGTCGATCGGCAGGTCCGCCTCGGGGGCGAGCATGCTCAGGTCGACCTCGACGTCCTCGGTGCCGAGGTTGTGCAGGAACACCATGGTCCCGGTCGAACCGTCGGCGCGGTGCGCGAGCACCCCGGGTGGCATCGGCACGTCGATGTGGGTGGTGCTGCCCGAGCCGATCTCGGGCGCCTCCCGGAGGGTGCGGATCATCCGCTCGAACCAGCCCAGCAGCGACCTCGGGTCCCTGCGCTGGGCGGTCACGTTGACCTTCTGGTAGCCGTACTCGCCCTTGTCGACCACCGGGCGGACCAGCTTCTCCGGGTCGGCCGTGGAGAAGCCGGCGTTCTCCTTGTACGACCACTGCATCGGGGTACGGATCGCCTCCCGGCCGGGCAGCGACAGGTCCTCGCCCATGCCGATCTCCTCGCCGTAGCGCAGCACCGGCGTGCCGCGCAGCGAGAACTGGAGCGCGTACGCCAACTCGATGCGCCGGCGGTCGTTGCCGAGCATCGGGGCGAGGCGGCGGCGAATGCCCCGGCCGTAGAGGCGCATGTCCTCGTCGGGGCCGAACTGCTCGTACACCTGGTTGCGCTGCTCGGCGGTGAGTCGAGACAGGTCGATCTCGTCGTGGTTGCGCAGGAAGGTCGCCCACTGCCCGCCCTCGGGCAGCGCCGGGGTGTCCCGCAGCGCCTCGATCACCGGCTCCGGGTCCTGCCGGGCCAGGGCGAGCATCAGCCGACCGTTGAGCATGAAGTCGAAGAGCATGTGGATCCGGTTGGCCGAGCCGCCGCTGTCCCCGAAGTACGTCGGCAGCTGGTCGGGCTCGACGTTCGCCTCGGCCAGCAGGATCGCGTCGCCCCGCCGCCACTGCACGTGCTGGCGCAGTTCGGTGAGGAAGTCCATGTCCTTGGGCGAGTCCGGGTTGCCCGGCTCGGTCAGCTCGATGATGAACGGGACGGCGTCCATCCGGAACCCGGAGACGCCGAGCTGGAGCCAGAACGACACGATCTTCTTGATCTCGGCGCGGACCTCCGGGTTGGCGATGTTGAGGTCCGGCTGGAACTTGTAGAAGCGGTGGTAGTACCAGGCCTTGGCGGTCCGGTCGTAGCTCCACGTCTCGTTCTGCTCACCCGGGAAGACCATGCCCTGGTAGCGGTCCGGCGGCTCCTTCTCGGACCAGACGTACCAGTCCCGGTACGGCGAGTCGGGCGACGAGCGGGCGGACTGGAACCAGGGATGTTCGTCCGAGGTGTGGTTGACCACCAGGTCGATGATCACCTGGATGCCCCGGTTCTGCGCCTGGTGCAGCAGTTCGGCGAAGTCGCCCAGGGTGCCCAGGCCCGGGTCCACGTTGTAGAAGTCGGTGACGTCGTAGCCGCCGTCCCGGCGCGGGGACGGGTGGATCGGGTGCAGCCAGAGGCAGGTCACGCCGAGCCGGGCCAGGTAGTCCAGGCGGCCGAGGAGGCCCCGGATGTCGCCCACCCCGTCGCCGTTGGAGTCCGCGAACGTGTCGATGTCGAGGCAGTAGACGACCGCCTCCTGATACCACCTGTCGCCCATGCCCGGCTTACTTCTCCGCTCCGCCGGTCCGGCAAACCCGGGTCCCGCCGGGCTCGCCCCGCCGGTACGGTGCCGGCATGAGCGCCGACACCCACCCCGTCGACTGGTCCGCCGGCACCTGGCTGAATCCGCCCGTCCGGACCGCGGAGTCGGCCGACGGGCTGGCGGTCGAGCCGCGCGCCGGCAGCGACTTCTGGCGGCGGACCAGCTACGGATTCGTGCACGACGACGGCCCGGCGCTGCTCGCACCGTTCCCGGTGGACAGTGCGGTGGAGGTGAGCTTCCGGCTCGACTACGCCGCGCAGTTCGACCAGGCGGGGGTGCTGGTCCGGGTGGACGAGCGGCGGTGGACCAAGGCGGGAGTGGAGGTCAGCGACGGCCAGCCGCAGGTCGGCGCGGTGGTCACCGACGAGCGGTCGGACTGGTCCGTCGCCCCGGTGCCGGAGTGGTCGGGGCGGGAGGTGACGGTCCGGGTCAGCCGGGCCGGGGACGCGCTGACCATACGGGCCCGGGTGGCGCGGGAGCCGTGGCGGCTGGTCCGGGTGGCCCCGCTGGACCCGGTGGCCGAGGCGTCGGCCGGACCGTACTGCTGCTCGCCGAGCCGGGGCGGCCTGGTGGTCCGCTTCACCGGGTGGCGGCGGGGCCCGGCGGACGCCGCCCTGCACCCGGCGGGCTGAGCCCGGCCGGCGGTGGGGCGGGTCACCGGCAGGTGTGACGGACGGCCGCCGGGGTACCAACCTCGGATCCCCCGGCACCCGCGAAAGGACGGCGATGGCTCTCGCCCGGAACGTCGACCCGAACCAGTTCACCGGGCTGACCGGGTGGGTGGCGGGCGTGCTCGACTCGATGGGCGCGCTCGGGGTGGCGCTGCTGGTCGCCCTGGAGAACGTCGTCCCGCCGATCCCGAGCGAGATCGTGTTGGCGATGGCCGGTTACCTCTGCGCCGAGGGCCGGTTCAACGTGGTGCTGATCGTGCTCGCCGCGACCGCCGGTTCGCTGCTCGGCGCGGTGCTGCTGTACTGGCTCGGGGCGGCGCTCGGCGAGGAACGGCTGAAGCGCTGGCTGGACCACGTCCCGCTGGTGGACCGGGACGACCTGGAGAAGGCCGATCGCTGGTTCGAGCGGTACGGCAGGTGGGCGGTGCTGGTCGGCCGGCTGGTGCCGGTGGTGCGCAGCCTGGTGTCCGTCCCGGCCGGGGCCAACCGGCTGCCGCTGGGCGAGTTCCTGCTGCTCACCACGCTGGGCAGCGGGGTCTGGAACGCGTTGATCGTCGGGCTCGGCTTCGCCCTCGGCTCCCGCTGGGAGCAGGTCGACCGGTACAGCAACTGGTTCAACTACGCGATCTTCGCGGTCTTCGGCATCATGATCGCGAGCTGGGCGACGAAGCGGATCCGTCGTCGCCGCCGCCGCGCGCGGCGCGGCCGGCAGTCGGTGACCGCCGGCCGCTGACCGCGGCTCAGTACCTCGCGGTGATCGAGGTGAACTCCCAGGTGTTCTGGGCGATGCCGGAGCAGTTGGAGACCACGCCGCCGCCCGGGCAGGCCCGGTCCCGGTTCACCGACCAGAAGGTGAACCGGGACAGCCCGCGGGCCTTGGCCCAGTCCCGGATCTGCGTCCAGGTGGCCGGGGAGGTCAACTCCTGCTGGTCGGACAGGCCGTTCATACCGGAGATGCCCATGCGGGCGTACGCGGTGGCGTCGGACCAGCCGAAGGCCGTCTTCAGCGCGTTCTTCAGCCCCTCGGCCGCGTTGACCGTGTTCTGGTACATGTTCGCCCCGCCGCCGAAGTCGAACGGCATGATCGTGAAGGTGTCGATGTTGGCACCGAGCGCGGCGGCCTGGTTGATCAGGCGGGTGCCCCACCAGGACGGCCCGGAGGTGGTGGTGCCGAAGGTGACGATCGTCTTGATGCCGGGGTTGTTCTGCTTGACGATCTTCAGGGCGCCGAGGATCCGGTCCTGCACCACCTCGTTCTCGAACTCGTCGCTGTTCTCGATGTCGATGTCGATCGCCTTCAGCCCGTACGCGTTGATCACCTGCTGGTACGCGCCGGCCAGTGCGCTGGCCGAGGAGCAGTTCGGGCCGAGCTTGTTGCCGCTCCACCCGCCGAAGGACGGGATGACGTCACCACCGGCCGCCCGGATCGCGGCGATGGTGCTGGCGTGCGGGCCGCCGGTGAGCGGGCCGTTGCCGTCCCAGGCCGGGGTGCAGCCGCCGCCGGAGAGCACGAACGCGATGGTGAACCACTTGATCCCGGTCGCACCCATCACCGTCGACGGGGCGGGCGGGTCACCCCAGCCCGGGTAGAGGTAGGGCGCGGCGGCCATCGCGCCACCCCCGCCGGTGCAGCCGGTGGTGCTGGCCGACACGGCCGCCGACTTCGCCGACTCCCCGTTGGCGTTGTAGGCGGTCACCGTGTAGCTGTGCGCCGAGCAGGCGGCCAGGCCGGAGACGGTGGCCGAGGTGCCGGTGACGGTGGCCTTCACGCTGGTGCCCTCGTACACCCGGTAGCCGGTGACCGTGCCGGAGACCGCGTTCCAGGCCAGCGAGACCGACGTGTTGGTGGTGCCGGTGACCCGCAGGCCGCCCGGGGTGGCCGGGGCTCCCGGGTTGCCGCCGCCACCGGTGCACGGACCGCCGTTGACGGTGCAGTTGGTCGGGTCGCCGTTGCCGTTGACGTTGAAGCCGAAGGTGGTGCTGGCCCCCGGGGCGAGGGTGCCGTTCCAGGACTGGTTGACGGCGGTGACGTGCTGGCCGGAGGTGGTCAGCAGGGCGTCCCAGAACGCGCCGACGGTGCTGCCGGCGGGCAGGTCGAACTGGACGTTCCACGAGGAGATGCTGGCCGAACTGTCGTTCTTGACGGTGAACTTCGCCTCGTACCCGCTGCCCCAGCTGGTGACGCGGACGAAGGCGGCGGTGGCGGCGGAGGCGGGTGGCGCGGCCACGACGGTGGCCGCTACCAGAGCGGCGGCGAGCGCGGCGGCGAACGTCGCCACCCGGGCGGAACGGAGTCTCACGGCGTCCTCCAGGGACCGTTGTGGTGGGGGGTGCCGGCCTGCGCGGACCGGCGTGGAGGGTATCCATGACCGTCGACGTCTGCGCTCATTATTAAGACTGTTAACTGTTTCTGTCCAGAGGAAATCCGAGGCGTCCGGAGGGGCCCCTTCCGACGCGTGCGGCGTGCGGACGGGGCCCCTGCTTCCGGTCAGCGGCGGAAGGTGAACCAGTTGACGTTGACGAAGTCGGCAGGCTGGCCGCTGCTGAACGTCAGGTAGACGGTGTGCCGGCCGGTCACCGGGCCGACGTTGCCCGGCACCGAGCGCCAGCTCTGCCAGCCGCCGGTGTTGGCGACCGCGAAGCTGCCGATCGGCGCGCTGGTCGGGCTGTCCACCCGGACCTCGACGAGTCCGCTGACCCCGGCCGGCGCGCCGGAGGCGACCCGGGCCACGAAGTCCCGCGGCGGCGTGGCGCCGAAGTCCACGTTGTCGTAGCGGGCCCAGTCACCGTTGCTCAGCCAGCCGATGTCCTGGCCACCCTCGGCGCACGCCTCCACCTGCACCCCGTTCTGGGCGTTGAACGCCTCGGCCTGGATGGTCGAGTACGCGTCCACCGTGCCGCCCGGCGGCGGGGTGGTCGGTGGCGGGTTGCCACCGCCCCGGGTGTAGACGGCCACGTAGTCGACCAGCATCGGCCGGCCGGAGACGGTGGCCGAGGTAGGCGTGGTGTAACCCGCCACCCCGTTCGGGAAGCCGCCCCCCATCGCCACGTTGAGCAGCAGGAAGTAGCCGCCGTGGTTGGTCATCTGCCCCCAGTACGGTTCGCCGACCTGGGTCTGGGTGACGGTGTGGAAGAGTTGGCCGTCGACGTACCAGCGGAGCTGCTGGGGGCTGACCGAGGCGTCCCACTCGAAGCGGTACGTGTGGAACGCCGACTGGCAGGTGCTGCCCGGGCAGGCCCGGGAGCCGCCGATGCCGTTGAACTCGTTGCACGGCCCGCCGGGGGCGACGCCGCAGTGCAGCACCCCCCAGACCGAGTTGATCCCGTTGACGTTCTCCATCACGTCGAACTCGCCGATACCCGGCCAGTTCTGGTAGTTGCCCCGGTAGGGCGAGCCGAGGGCCCAGAACGCGGGCCAGTAGCCGGCCGCCTCCGCGCCGGTGACGTTCGGCATCTGGATCCGCCCCTCCAGGGCGAGGACTCCCCCGGCCGGCGGCTTGAAGTTGGTCCGGACCGTCTCGATCCGGGCCGAGGTCCACCGGCCGGCGCCGTCCCTGAGCGGGGTGATCCGCAGGTTGCCGCCGCCGTCCTGGCTGAGGTTGGCGGTGTTCGAGGTGTAGGTCTGGATCTCGCCGGTGCCCCAGTTGGCCGGACCGCCTGGGTAGCTGGTGCCGGTGTCGATGATCCAGTTGGCGGACGAGGGCAGGGTGCCGGCCGCACCGGTGAAGTCGTCGCTCCACACCAGGCTCCAGCCGGACGGGGGCGGCGGGACGGCGGCCTGGGCGGTCAGCGAGACGGTGGCCAGCGCGGTGGTGGTGGCGAGCACGGCCGCCAGCGCGAGCCGTCGGCGTGACGGGCGCACGGCGGAGGAGGCGGCGGACGCCGCCGGGACTGGGTTCATCGGGGTGCCTCTCTGCGGGGACGGGTGCCAGAGAGCGCTCTCTGAGTGCGATTTCTACGCGCCCGTCCCCGCATTTGTCAATGCATGTCGATACCTATCGGCTAATGCACGTCGATGCCTGCCGGCTGCGGCCGGCGCAGCACGGCCTGCTCCAGGGCGGTCCAGCCGGTGGTGGTGACCAGGTAGAGCACCGCAGCCAGCGGCACCACCAGCGCCACCAGCACCGTCGTGTAGGGCAGCAACGGCAGCAACCGAGCCAGCACGGCGGCACCGGGCCCCTCGGTGGGCGTACCGGCGACCGTGGCCGCCCGCCGAGCCCGCCGCGAGGACCACCAGGCCAGCGCGAGCAGCGCCGCCAGCAGCATCCCGAAGACCGCCACCACCGGAGCGGAGAGCCCGTCCCCGAGGTGCCAGCCCAGGGGTACGCCGGCCAGTCGCTCGTGGAGCAACGTGGTGCCGCCGTCGCCGGTGGCGAAGAGGCGGTACATCACCAGGAAGAACGGCGCCTGCAACAGCGCCGGGAGGCAGCCCGCGACCGGGCTGGCCCCGGCCCGCCGGTAGAGCGCGAAGAGTTCGCTCTGCAGGCGGGCGGGGTCGTCGGCGTACCGCCGCTGAAGGTCGCGGACCTCGGGGGCGAGCGCCGCGCGGCGCCGCTCCCCGCGGACCTGCGCCACGGTGAGCGGCGAGATCAACAGCCGGACCCCGATGGTGAACAGGACGATCGCGGCGGCCGTGGCGGCCCCGCCGGTCAGCGGGACCAGCGTGTCGGCGAGCCAGGTGACGACGGTGGCGGCGGCGGACGCCGCGGTGTGCAGTGGTGCGAAGGCGAGCATGGGGAACCCCTCGGTCCGATTCCGGATGCCCCGACGGGACGACGCGTCCCGGCGGGACGGATGACGACGGAACCGGCCGCGTGCGGATTTTCGTGGCCCGCGCCGGTGTCCCGACGCGGTGACGCGCTACGCGGCCGAGGGGCGCAGGCCGGGCGCGCGGGGTCGGGGCCGCCCGGGAGCGTCCGGGTCGACCTGGCGGGGCACCCGGCGGTGCCGGGCGCGGGCCCGCAGGGCGGTGGCGTGCCGTCCGCCGAGCCGGTCGGGCAGCACCCCGACCCGCGCGGCGAGCAGGACGGCCAACAGCAGCGCGGCGGCCACCGCCGCACCGGCGAGCAGCGCCGCCGGCCGGTCCGCGAGCACGGTGAGCTGGGCGAGCGCGTACGCCCACGCCCCCGTCACCGCCACCAGAATCCCCGGCACGTCGACCAGGCTAGAACCCGGTGTCACGCCCCCGGCCGAGTCGCCGGCCACCCGGCGCGACCAACGCCCCACCAGGTCGGCGAAATGGCGGCATCCCACCGGCTCGACCCCACCAGGTCGGCGATGTGGTGGAGCGGCCCCGGCATGCCCCGGCGGGTCAGGAGGATTCGCGGACCAGGGGGAAGGGGAGGGTCTCCCGGATGGAGCGGCCGGTCAGCAGCATGACCAGCCGGTCCACGCCGAGGCCGAGCCCGCCGGTGGGCGGCATGGCGTACTCCAGCGCGGTGAGGAAGTCCTCGTCCAGCTCCATCGCCTCCGGGTCGCCGCCCGCCGCCTTCAACGACTGCTCGGTGAGCCGGCGGCGCTGCTCGGTCGGGTCCACCAGCTCGGTGTACGCCGTACCCAGCTCCAGCCCGAACGCCACCAGGTCCCACCGCTCGGCCAGCCGCGGTTCGTGCCGGTGCTGCCGGGTCAGCGGGGACACCTCGGTCGGGAAGTCCAGGTAGAACGTGGGCAGCTCGGTACGCGCCTCGACCAGCCGCTCGTAGAGCTCCAGCAGCACCGCGCCGCGCCCCCAGCGCGGGTCGTACGACACGCCGGCGGAGTCGCCGAGCTTGCGCAGGCCGGCCAGGTCGGTGTCGGCGGTGACCTCCTCGCCCAGCGCGGCGGAGATCGCCTCGTTGACCGTCCGCACCGGCCACTCGCCGCCGATGTCCACCGGTTCGCCGCTGCCGGGCGGGCGGACCACCGGCGTGCCGTGCACCGCCACCGCCGCCGCCACGATCAGCTCCCGGGCCAGCTCCCGCATCACGTGGTAGTCGGCGTACGCCTGATACGCCTCCAGCACGGTGAACTCCGGGTTGTGGCGGTGGTCGACGCCCTCGTTGCGGAACGCCCGACCCAGCTCGTACACCCGCTCGACGCCGCCGACGGCCAGCCGCTTCAGGTACAGCTCGGGCGCGATCCGCAGGCTCAGCCGCAGGTCGTACGCGTTGCTGTGAGTGACGAACGGGCGGGCGTTGGCCCCGCCGTGCACCCGCTGGAGGATCGGCGTCTCCACCTCCAGGAAGCCCCGCCCGGCCAGCGTGGAACGCAGGGCGTGCAGGGTGGTGCCGCGGGCCCGCAGCAGGTCCCGCGCGTCGGGGTTGATGGCGAGGTCGAGGTAGCGCTGCCGGACCCGGGCCTCCGGGTCGGCCAGCCCGTGGTGCTTGTCCGGCAGCGGCCGCAGGCACTTGGCGGTGAGCCGCCAGTCGGCGACCCGCACCGACACCTCGCCGTGCCGGGTGGCGTACACCTCGCCGGTGGCCCCGACGTGGTCGCCGATGTCGACGGTGTCCCGCCACCGGTCCAGGTCGTGCTCGAGCATGAGCTGGAGGTCGCCGCTGCCGTCCCGGACCGTGGCGAAGAGCACCCCGCCGTGGTCGCGGACCAGCATCACCCGGCCGGCCACCGCCACCGTCTCCCCGGTCCCGCTGTCCGGCGCCAGCCCGGCGTGCCGCTCCCGCACCGCCGCGCAGCTCTCCGTGCGGGGATAGCCCACCGGGTACGGGTCGATCCCCTCGGCACGCAGCCGGTCGAGCTTGGCCACGCGTACCCGGACCTGCTCCGGCTGCTGCACCGGGGGCGGCTCCGGCGGGACGGCCCGGACCGTCGCGGCGGCCGGCGGCACGAAGCGGACGGCGCCACCGGCCGCCGGCACCCCGTACAGCGGGGTGGGCCGGCCGCCGGGCAGGGCGAGGAAGCCCTCGGCGGCCACCGCGGCGAGACCCACCCGGGCCAGTTCCCGGCGCTCCCCGAAGCAGAGGTAGCGGGGCGTCCAGTGCGGCTGGTACTTGGCGTTCGACAGGTAGAGCGACTCCAGCTGCCACCAGCGGGAGAAGAAGAGCAACGTACGCCGCCAGAGCTGGATGACCGGGCCGGCGCCGATCCGCGCGCCCTGCTCGAACGCCGACCGGAACGCCGCGAAGTTCAGCGACACCCGCTCGACACCGAGGCGCGGGCCCGCCTCCAGCAGCGCGGCCACCATGAACTCGATGACCCCGTTCTCGGCGGTGCGGTCCCGGCGCATCAGGTCCAGCGACAGCCCGTGCGCGCCCCACGGGCTCAGCGACAGCAGCGCCCGCACCCGGCCGCTGCCGTCCCGGGCCTCGGCCAGCACGGAGTCGCCGTCCGCCGGGTCGCCGAGCCGGCCCAGCGCCATCGAGAAGCCCCGCTCGTGCTCGGTGTCCCGCCAGGTGGTGGCCAGGCGCGCCAGCCGGGCCAGCTCCTCCGGAGGGATCTCCGCGTGCCGGCGTACCTGGGCGGTGTAGCCGGCCCGCTCCACCCGGTGCACCGCCTGGCGGACCGGGCGCATGTCGCGCCCGTTGAGGTCGAACTCGCGGGTCAGCAGGATCGCCTCGTCGCCCAGCTGCAGCACCTTGAGGCCGTGCCGCTGGTAGGCCCGCGCCCCGGCCTCGCTGGCCCCGATCACCGCCGGCGTCCAGGCGTACTCGCGGGCCTGGCCGAGCCACGCCTCGATGACCGGGCCCCACGCCTCCGGATCGCCGATCGGGTCCGCGCTGGCCAGGCTGACCCCGTTGACCACCCGGTAGGTGATCGCCGCCTTGCCGCTCGGCGAGAAGAGCGCCGCCTTGTCCCGCCGGGTGGCGAAGTAGCCGAGCGAGTCCCGCTCGCCGTACCGGGCGAGCAGCTCGCGGATCCGCTCCTCCTCGTCGGGGTGCAGCACCGCGTTCGCCCGCTGGGAGCGGACCAGGGTGAACAGGCCGGAGACGAAGGAGATCGCGCCGAACCCGCCGAGCAGCAGGTTGACCCAGCCGGGGGCCTGGCCCTTCCGGGTCACGTCGACCATGACCGCGCCACCGAAGACCTTCTCGACCGCGTACCCGAGCCGGTCCGACCAGGTGTGCAGACTGCCCGGCTCGAGCAGGAGCAGCAGGTAGCCGAGCCCGACGGAGACCGCCGCCAGGCCGAGGAGGACGCCGAGGGCCCGCCAGACGCTGCCGCTGCGCACCTTGGCGTAGAACTCCCGCCGAGCGGCGAGCAGCAGGGCGAGCGCGCTGGCGGCGAAGGCCAGGCCGACCCACACCCCGACCGTCTCCAGGGTGCCGAAGATCCGCTCACCCGCGTCGTTGGTGAGGTCGTTGCTGCCCACGGTCAGCAGCAGCCCCCCGGCCACCAGGCTGAACGTCAGGGTGAGGCTGAAGTACGCGACCAGCACCCAGTACGCGAGCCGCTTGCGGCGCAGCACCGCGGAGGCCAGGGTGCCGAGGAAGACGGCGTACGCCAGGTTGGCCGGCGCGGGCACCAGCAGGGCGTCGATCGCGGTGCGGACCGGCTGGATGCCGGTGCGGAAGGCACTGCTCACCGCGGCGAGCGCGCAGACCACCGCGACCACCCAGAGCAGGGTGGCGAAGCCCCGCGGCACCTGGCCGCGCCAGTCCCGGCCGGCCCGCCGGGCGTCGGTCACCGTCCGCGACGTGGTGCTCGGGGTCAACGTGGCCTCCCTCGCTGCCGGCGGTGGGCGTCGAGCGGCCTCATCGTAGGCCCCCGAACCCGTTCCCCCACCCCGTCCACGTCGGCCAGCCGGGCCGGGAATGCGCGCAGATTCCCGGAAAGAGTGCCCATTCCGCCAGCGAAGGCCATGCCTTGCGGGAAAGCGGCCGCACCCGCCGGCGCGCACCCTCGCGACACGCCGGAGGGTGCGTTTCCGGCCGCCGACACGCTGGGTAACAGGGCGTCGACGGCGCGGCGCCAGGTCGCGGCCGGACGGATGGGCGGTGGTGGCGATGGGTGGGTCGGTGGCGGAGCGGAAACGGAGCACCGCCCCGGGCGGGACCGACCTGCTGACGGTCGGCGTCGAGGAGGAGTTCCTGCTCGTCGACCCGCACACCGGCGCCGCCGTGCCCGCCGTCGACCTGGTCATGGCGGCTCATCGAAGTTAGGCGGGGTCGAGCTGCCCACGGTGGCGTCGGGTGGTGGCGGTGCGGGTGCGGAGGCGCTGGTTTTCGGGGTTGCGGAA
>NZ_JBIAFE010000033.1:0-67482 GCF_042869115.1 Micromonospora sp. NPDC007230
GCTTCCGTCTCCACGACACGCCGAATCCACAAAGGACCATCACGGCCGCCGAGACGTCAGGGTTAAAGAACAAGCTTAGAGCCTGGTAAATAAGGTTTTCAGGTGCTTTGGTGGCGGGCGAGGCGGCGGGCCATGACGATGACCATGGCCCACTGGACTCGCGGCGTGGTGGGCGGGTAGCAGAACATGTCTGGTTCGGAAAAGCTCTCGTATCGTCGGACTGCAGGTGCGATCCATCACATCTGGTCCACAGTAGACCTTCGGCATGGTTGAGCGACCTGCCTATCCATCCACAGCCGCCTTTTGGTCACGGCCGCAAAGTTTCACGCGCGGCATCGGTACATATAGACGGATCGATCAGAGTCCCCTACTGT
Organism: Micromonospora sp. NPDC007230; assembly: GCF_042869115.1. Taxonomy (NCBI): domain Bacteria; kingdom Bacillati; phylum Actinomycetota; class Actinomycetes; order Micromonosporales; family Micromonosporaceae; genus Micromonospora; species Micromonospora sp. NPDC007230. The sequence goes on from NZ_JBIAFE010000033.1 coordinate 375, forward strand.
GATCGCACGGCCTGAGACCGCTCTCTATACGATCCGTTCGGCGGCGGACGCGTGAAGTGTGCTCGACGACGCAGGTCGACGTCGCGGCATCCTCGGCTGCGGCGCGGCGGCGCGCGCCCTGCCTGGCGAACTTGGTCAGGAAGGGGCACTGGTGAAACGACAGCCCATCGTTCGATGGCAGCCAATGGCGGCCGCCCTGCTTCTGGTCGCCCCTGGACTCAGCGTCCTCGCCGCGCCGGCAACCCCGGCCGCGGCGGCGATCAACCCCGCAGACTTCCAGCAGGTCACGCTCGCCAAGGGCGTAGCCGAGACCGGCGAACCCATGGCGCTCGCGGTGCTGCCGGACCGCTCGGTGCTGCACACCGCGCGCGACGGCACCCTGCGCCGCACCGACGCCGCCGGCAACACGTCGGTGATCGCGAACATACCTGTGTACACGCACGACGAGGAGGGCCTGCAGGGCGTCGCCGCCGACCCGAACTTCGCCAGCAACCGCAATATCTACCTGTACTACGCGCCGCCGCTGAGCACCCCGGCCGGCGATGCGCCTGCCACCGGTACCGCCACCGACTGGGTAACCTGGACTGGGGTCAACCGGCTGTCCCGGTTCACGCTGAACGCCGACTACACGGTAGACATGGCCAGCCAGGTCACCGTCCTGGAGGTGACGACCAGCCGCGGCATCTGCTGCCACGTCGGCGGTGACATCGACTTCGACGCGGCCGGCAACCTGTACCTGTCCACCGGCGACGACACGAACCCGTTCGAGTCGAGCGGGTACTCGCCGATCGACGAGCGCACCAACCGCAACCCCGCCTACGACGCGCAGCGCTCCGCCGGCAACACCAACGACCTGCGCGGCAAGGTTCTGCGGATCAAGGTCAACGCCAACGGGACATACTCAATCCCGGCCGGCAACATGTTCGCGCCGGGCACCGCCAACACCCGGCCCGAGATCTACGCCATGGGCTTTCGCAACCCGTTCCGGATGAGCGTCGACAAGGCGACCGGCATCGTCTACCTCGGCGACTACGGGCCGGACGCGGGCCGGACCGACGCCAACCGGGGCCCGTCCGGTCAGGTCGAGTTCGACCGGATCACGGGGCCGGGCTTCTACGGCTGGCCATACTGCACCGGCACCAACACCACCACCGAGACGTACAACGAGTGGAACTTCGCCACCAACTCCACCGGCCCGAAGTTCAACTGCACCGGCGGCCCGACGAACAACTCCTTCCGCAACACGGGCCTGACCACGTTGCCGGCGGCCAAGCCCGCCTGGATTCGTTACGCCGGCGACGCCGGCTCCCCGCCCGAGTTCGGCACCGGTTCCGAGTCGCCGATGGGTGGCCCGGTCTACCGGTACGACGCCGCCAACCCGTCGACCACGAAATTCCCCGCCAGCCTGGACGGGCAGTACTTCGCCGGCGAATTCGGCCGCGGCTGGATCAAGCCCATCGTGGTCAACGCGGACGGCTCGCCAGGTGTGATCGACAACTTCCCGTGGAACGGCAAGCAGGTCATGGACATGGCCTTCGGCCCCGACGGGTCGCTGTACGTCCTGGACTATGGCACCGGCTACTTCAACGGCGACGCCAACTCCGCAGTCTACCGCTACGACTACGTCGGCGCCGCCGGCAACCGCGCCCCGACCGCGGTCGCCAGCGCCGACAAGACATCCGGCGCGGCACCGCTGGCCGTGACGTTCTCGTCGGCGGGCTCCAGCGACCCCGATGGCGGGACGCTGACCTACTCGTGGGCGTTCGGCGACGGCGGCACCTCCACCGCCGCCAACCCATCGCACACGTACACCACCATCGGCAACTATGTCGCCACTCTGACGGTGCGCGACCCGCAGGGCGCCACCGGCACGGCCAGCGTGCCGATCAGCGTCGGCAACACCGCCCCGACGGTCGTCGTCAACAGCCCCACCTCCGGGCAACTGGCCGCCTTCGGCGACAGCGTCCCGTGGAGCGTCACGGTCACTGACCCGGAGGACGGCGCGATCGACTGCGCCAAGGTGACCATGGCCTACCTGATCGGGCACGACCAGCACGCCCACCAGATCACCTCGCAGACCGGCTGCTCCGGCACGATCACCATCCCAGTGGACGGCGAGCACGACGACGCGGCGAACATCTTCCCGATCTTCGACGCGTCGTACACCGACAGGGGCGGCCTCACCACCCACGCGCAGAACATCCTGGCGCCGAAGCACCGGCAGGCCGAGCACTACAAGACCTCGTCGGGTGTCACCAAGGTCAGCAGGGCCACGGCCGAGGGCGGCATGACCGTCGGCGACATCAACAACGGCGACTGGATCCAGTTCGACCCGTACAAGCTCAACAACGTCACCTCGTTCACCGCCCGGGTGTCGTCGGCCGGTGCGGGCGGCACGCTGCGGTTCCGGACGGGATCACCAACCGGCACGATCATCGGCTCGGCGACGGTCACCCAGACCGGGTCCTGGGACACGTACGTCACGGTGAGCGGCACCATCAGCGGCGCACCGGCAGGCACCACCTCGCTGTACGTCACGTTCGCTGGCAACGGCAAGCGCGCGCTGTTCGACCTGGACAGCTTCACGTTCGTCACTGGTTAGAAGGGAGACCACCGATCATGACGCGTAGACTCGCTCTCTGCCTCGCCATCGTGGTCGCCGCGCTCGGCTTCAACGCCGTGCCGGCCCATGCCGCGCCGGATTTCACCGTGCTCGTCTTCAGCAAGACCGCCGGATTCCGCCACGACTCCATTCCCACCGGCATCCAGGCGATCCGCGACCTGGGCACGGCGAACAACTTCGCCGTCGAGGCCACGGAGGACGCCACCCAGTTCAACCCGACGAACCTGGCCCGGTTCAAGGCGGTCATCTGGCTGTCCACCACCGGCGACGTACTCGACGCGACCCAGCAGACCGCGTTCGAGAGCTACATCCGCGCCGGCGGTGGCTACGTCGGCGTGCACGCGGCGGCCGACACGGAGTACGACTGGGCTTGGTACGGCGGGCTCGTCGGGGCGTACTTCGCCAGCCACCCGACAATCCAGGCCGCGACGGTCCGCATCGCCGACACCACCCACCCGTCCACGGTCGGTCTGCCGGTCGCGTGGACCCGCACCGACGAGTGGTACAACTACCGCACCAACCCCCGCTCGCAGGTGCATGTCCTCGCCACGCTCGACGAGTCCACCTACACCGGCGGCACGATGGGCGGCGACCATCCCATCTCGTGGTGCCGGGCCTATGACGGCGGCCGGTCGTTCTACACCGGCATGGGCCACACCATCGGCAGCTACGGCGAGGCGAACTACCGCACGCACCTGCTCGGCGGCATCCGCTACGCCGCACAGGGCACCGGTGACTGCACGGTCAGCGTTCCCCCGCCGGACCTGGCGCTGAACCACCCCGCCACGGCGTCCAGCGTGCAGAACGCCTCCTTCCCCGCTTCGAACGCCGTGGACGCCTCCCCCACGACGCAGTGGACGAGCGCGTCGTCCGACCCGCAGTGGATCCGGGTCGACCTCGGCGGCACGTACACCATCAACCGGGTCCTGCTGGTGTGGGGAACCACGTACGGCAAGAACTACCAGATCCAGACCTCGGCCGACGGGAACACCTGGACCACGATCGGGACCATCACCAACGGCAACGGCGGCGAGGACGACAACTTCGCCCTGAACGCCTCGACCAGGTACGTACGCATCTACGGCACGGCCCGCGGCAGCAGGAAGGCCGGCTACTCGCTGTTCACGTTCCAGGTGTACGGGACGTGATTCAACCGTCGGCGGCGTAATCGAACCCGCACTGACGAGAGCGGCGCGGAGGAGATCGCCAGCAGAGGCGGCACCACCGACGAATGGTGGTGCCGCCTCTGCGCTCTCTCGGCCAGTGGCCTGACCTGCAGCTGCAAACTCATCCGGCGCCACGAAACGAGCTGATCATCAATGCCTCAAATGTGGCCCCGCTGCGTCGACTCGGCACGGGTGCCCTGCATTTTGGGGGGCGGGCTCGCCGTTGCAGGTGCTGAAAACCTCATCCGTGCTGGTCACAAACTTCTTGATCACCGAGTGGTGAGTGCGGCTCTGCCGCGTCACCCATGCGCCAGCCTCAGCCCCAAGCCGGTACAGCGCATCAGGTGTCGCCACCAACGTCTACCGGGTCAGGGCCCCAGTTAGTCCCCCGTCCTTGCCCGGCAGTAGACTGCTTGCGGAGCCGGCGTGGAAGACGTCAGCGGCTCACAACCGCACCGGTTCGCTCGGGGGAAATCTGGGTTCGAATCCCGGCTCGTCCGTCTATTAGACGCGGACGGTTCGTCCAATTGGTAGGACACCCCCCACCTCATCGAACCCTGTCCCAACCATCAGAGGTTGGGCTGGTGAGATAGGAAAGGTTGAGCGAATAAGCATCCGGCTGCGTACGCATCGCCGAGGCGATCTTCCTTTTGCGATCGGCCAGACACTCGATCACCTGCCTCGTCGGCATCGCCTCTCGGTCAGCCCGGCCGGTCCGACGCGCGACCTCGTACCAATTTCCTAGGAACTCTAGGAGAAAGTCGGCCAGCGCGACTGCACCATGGGCGGTGGCCAGATCACCTGGAACCATGAAGGCACCGGAGTGCATCGACATGTTGCGAACGGCATAGAGCCAGTCCAGTTTGCGGCGATAGCGGTCGGTCCACTCATCCAACAAATCGGCGCATCGGGATGGCCTGGCCAGCCGATCGCGCCACTGTGCCAGCTCGGCTGCTGCGATTCCCGGCACGCGACCGCCTAACGTTGTCAACGCGGCTCGCGCCTTACGCAGATCTTCGCAATCCTGTGCCTGCGGGGGTTGGAGGACGTCCAACCACTGGTTGACGTCTATGAGATGGTCGCGGGCGTCCGTGGCGGCGTAGGCATGCAGTTCGGCAAGCAGCTCTTTGAGGTCTCGTCGCAACGACTCAAGGCCATGATCCGTGGTGCGCGCTGCTTCGGCGGCGGCCTCAGCGCGGTCCTCTAGGTGTGTTCTGTGCGGGGAGTCGAGCGGCACCCTCTGAGCAGCACGGACTGCCTGCCGTTTACGGCTCTCGGCCGCGGCGGCGTCCTCTGCCGCGATCGCCAGCACCGCAGCGACCGCCTGTCGCATGTTGTGGTGGCTCTCCACGATTTGCTGCCGCAGCGACTGCAGCGCCATTGCCTCGGCAAGCGCCTCTACATTTCCCTGGGTACTCATTGTGACGCCGCATGCTTCCATCGCCGTCCATGCCAGCGAAACACGAGACATGGGGGCATCTGTCGTCGTGGCAAGGTGACTCATGCGCAGCGCCTCCCGCAGTTGAACGGGCCAGGCTCTAGTTAGCGGGTATGCGACTGCCACGCTCGCGCCGACAGCCTGCAACGCGGCGACCTTCTTGCTCCCGACGCGACCACCTAGCGAGATCGACGCCAGCCGCAGGTCGGCGATCCGGTGACCGGCAACGTACTGGTCGAGTAACTCGCTAACCTCGCGGCGGCCGATCTGGACGGCGGTTCCCCGGTCGCGTGCCCGGACCATCAGAGAGACCAGACACGCACGGCGGTTAGGCCGCCTCGCCTGCTCTGCACGTGCGGCTTCGGCGAACCGGTAGAGCTTGGGAGTGCCGTCGCCCCAGCCGCGGAACTTGTACTGCGGGGTTTCTCGCAGGTCGCATTGTTGCGCGGTCGGCAGCAGAGACTCCAGCGCCGACAGGGAGGATGCGCCACGCACGATGCACGCGACATTGAAGTCCACCTCGGCAGGCACGATAGCCCGGTAAAGTGTTGCGCAATCCAAGGTCGAGCTGGCAAGCGCTCCAAGCAGGTCATCCCGAAGGTCTGCGTAGTCCCGGCCGTCGAGCAATGCCCGTCCAACTATCTCCATAGCGATCCGGTCGAGGCTGTCCGGCGTCGTGGCGCTCCAAGCACGGTCCAGTAGCAAGGGAAAGACGCCTTCGAGTCGGGCTGACGCAACTGCTAGGTCCGCGGCGAGAGGATCCGTCCCAGCTTTGGACTCTCCTGGCACCCGTGCCAGGACCTGGGCGAGGGAGCTTAGAACCGGATCACCAGGAAGCAACGCCTGGGCGGCCGTTACCGCCCGTAACGCCGAATCGCAAACGCGCGACAACAGCCAGGGCTTTGGCTGGCCCGAGCGGGCGTGTCCCTCGAGCACGACGTATGCCTTGCTAACCTCGCTCGCTAGCGACGGATACGTCGACGCATGACGGCTTACGAAGGACTGATCCCGAGCAGCACGCAGCACGGCCTGCACCAGGTGCCGGCGGATGCTAGTCAGGCTCGCTAGTTCCATGTGCCGGCCCAGCGACGACTCAAATCCACCGTACGCCATATTTCTCGATGCCTCCTGCTGGTCGTACCACCAGCGATCCCTTCCCTCGGGGAACGGAGCCTCCGGTCGACAAGGGTCGCCAATCAGTCCAGAAAACCGAGCGCTTAAGGATGTGCGCCCCTCGGATGTGACGATCTTATTTGCCGTCTCCCCAGCTCTGCCACTGCCGGGAGCCCGCGCATGGTTGCCCCTATGGGGCCCACGAGTCCTACGACTCGAATTCGCGCCGCTCGCCGGTCGCGTCCACCAAGACGACGCCGACAACTCCGAGGCGTCGCGCAATCACGGCCGGTGAACGTTCGGCGAATACCGAGGCGATGTCGTCCGGGCCACCCCACTCATCCACGGAATCCTGTCCTCAAGCAACTGCACAACCACGTAGGATCACTCCTTCGCTTCCGCCGTCCAGAAGCCCGCCTGGTCTACCAGGCTCTGCACCGACTCGCTGACCTCGACCAGCGATTCGATCACCTTGGCGTCATCAATCTCGTACAGCACGTTGGCCTGCCATTCTGCCCTGCAGCGAACCGGTCCACGGCTCGGGCTGCGGTGGCCGGCGCCTCGTCCACCCAGCGGCGCTCGCCCGCCGAGAGCGGGAGAGGCCCCATTCTGCGGTCCCGGCGCAACCGGAAGTAGGCCAGGGCTGATCGGGGCGCGACGCTTCGGTCAGCATCACGGCCGGCCGAACCACATTGACCTGGCCAGTCACAATACTTAAGGTGTACACAATTAATGTGTTCACCTCGATTGTGGAGCCGGCATGATCATCGCTGAGACACTGTCGGTGCGAGACGCGAGGGTGCGGTTACCGAGCATCCTCGAGCGGTTCCGAGCCGGCGACCATGCGCCCGTTGCCCTCGGTGCGCATGGGCGCGCCGAGGCGGTGCTGATGGCGGCTGACATGTTCGCCGAGCTCACGGCCACGATTCCGGCGGACTCGGTTGTCGCGGCGCCCGTGGACCCGCTCGTCGCGGCGGCCGCTGCGCTGCGAATCGAGCCGCGCACGCGGCGGTGGGCGCACCTGGGTCTGTGCATCCTCGACGCGGTGTACTCGATCGGCCAACGGTACGAGCAAGTTGTCGGGATCTGCAACAGGTACACGGATATCGCCGGCCTCAGGGACCGCTATCTCATCGTCGGTGAATCGTCCAAAGTGACGGGGGAACAGGATCTGCGCAGCTTCCGGGATTGGGCTGTCCAGCGCGGCGCCGATCGCCTGGCTGAGGAGGATCTGCAATGCCGCAACAGGACACACCGCGACCGGCTTGCGCCCTACAAGAGCGTCGCGGTTCTCGCGTATGCCGAGGTGCTGTGCAGGCACGGGATCACATCGTTGCGGGATGCGGCTGAACTCTTGACCGACGGCGGCCGCCTGGCGAGGGTTGAGGCTGACCTGCGACGGGTGCCCGGCAACGGGCTGAACGACGTTCGGCTCAACTACTTCTGGATGCTCGTCGGTGATGATCAGCGGATCAAGCCCGACACCATGGTTCGCCGATGGGTCGGTGACGCCTTGGGCCTTCCGTCGCTGCCGACAGCGGCTGACGCCCGCGCACGTGTTGTTGCCACCGCATCTAAGCTCGGCTGTACCCCGTGGGAACTCGACCACGCCATCTGGCTGCATCAGCGGCGGACGCCGCGTCCGGCTGGCCGAGGGAAGTGGAAGCGCACCGATCTTAGTGGCAACGCGTAGGGCCCGCTCCGGACCGCTGTGGCCTTTCGGACACTAACGGCATATCCGGTCCCCAGGCGAGGCTCGATCCAAGGGCCCGTGCCCCAGCAGCGACAAGCCACTGCCGCCGTTGGAGCCGCCCGGCCAGCGGCCCGGGCTCAGGCCTTGGGCGCGGTCATCCGCGGATTGTCGTAGCTGACAGATAGAGTCGCTACGAGTCGCCTGGAAAAACCGCCGCGTTCCTATCGGTCCCCCTGGGGGTGATTCTCGCGATGCCATTGATGGGACTCACACTTCCGACGGTGTCCGCCTACGACCCGCCAGCCTCCGGTGAGGGGAGTCTCGACCCCATGGGTCTGAGCGCGATCTCCGATCGGCTCGCCGAGGTGCTGGTGCCGGGGCTGCGGGCGCGGATGCGCTGGGTGCGGTTTACCACCGCGATGGCGGTCGGGGCGGTCGCGACCGAGTCCTTGGCCGATGAGCAGCCCCACGACGGCGTCTCGACTCCGGCGATCTGCTTCGAGTGGCTGCTCATCGAGGCGTTCGTGCGCCGGATCGAGCGAGGCCTTCCTTCCGACGTCCCTGGCAGCCAGAAGACGCGCACCGCGATCAACCGGGGCGAGCGGCTGTCCCGACAGACCTACCTCAACAGTCCGCGGGTCTTCGGCTTCTACGGCGTCTACAAGCCGTTCGCGGTTGACGCGGGTGTGCTGACCCAGGATCTGGCGCCGGCCGAGCGGTGCGTCGAGCTGGTCCGGGCGTGGGAGCACGACCACGGCCTGACCGGCTTCGCCGACGAGGTGCCCGGCACCGAGGGCGGGGCGATCCGACGGCGGATCCACGAGGAGGTGCGCGCGGCGCTGCAGAAGGGGTCCCTCACGGTCGCCACCGGCGCGCAGCTGCTCGGGCGGCTCGCCACTACGCTGCGCCCCGACAAGGCCGGACCGACCGAGGCAGGGGTGCTGCGCCGGCTTCTCACCGACAAGAGGCACGAGCACCGCGCGGAACTCGCCCTCCTGCTGGCGGGCGACGATCGCATCGCCGCCGAGCCGCAGCTGCTCGCCGCCGCGCGGAAGCACGCATCTCAAGAGCTGGGCCGGATCATCGACGCGGTGGTCAGCTACGAGAAGCTGGCGGTCCTCGTCAATGCCGCCTTCCGCCTGCTCTGCAGCGTGTCGTACTCGCTTGGCGGCCAGCCGCTCACCGCCGCTCATGTCGCTGACGACGAGATGCTCGGCCGGTGCGCTCGCGAGATCCCTGAGCGGTTCAAGCGCGCCGCCGACTGCGTGGCCGAGATAAGCCATGACATCGACCTGGAGCAACGCCTCGGCGAGTTCGTCTACCCCCGCTCGCCGAAGGACCTTGCCGAGTTCGCACTTCACCATCACGAGCAGGTCCAAGCGGGCAAGCCCGGCGGGAAACGCAGTTGGTTCGAGCCGCTGCGAGATGGCTGGGTCGTTCGCCCGCCCTACGGCAGCCCTGAACGACCGGACCTCAACCACTTCGTCCACCCCGTACGGGTTCACACCCTGCGCAGCTTCATCGGCGCCACATCATGACAGTACGGCTGCTTGAGCACTGGTCGGCGCCGCAGCACGCCGGCCGACCCGTGGCATGCCTGGCCACCACCTTCACCTTTGACGCCGACTTCTTCGCGCAGGACTGCCTATCCCGCTTCCTGTCGCTCTCCACAGGCACCGGCGACGGCGATCGGATCTCCACCATCGCCTCGATTCTCGAGGAAGAGGATCGGCTTGCCGAGACGCAGGTGACCGTGCTCGCCGATCGCAGCACGCGCACCCAGAAGCGGAACCTGCGTTGGGATCTGCTCCCGGTCGCCGTACCAGGCGATGGTCTGTTGCATGCCAAGGCCGCGCTTCTGCTCTGGGAGCGCCGCTGCCGGGTGCTGCTCGGCTCGGCCAATCTCACCGCCGCTGGCTACCGGCAGCAGGTCGAGTTCGGCCTCGCCTTGGACCTTGACGAGCACTGCCAGGTACCACGGACGGTCTTCATCGAGTTGCACGACGAACTGCGCGACCTCGTCGACCTCGCTCCCGGGCCGTCACAGCTCGGCCCGAAGGCGCGCGCACTGGCCACCCTGGCCCTGTTCCGGCAGCGCATCGAGGCCGCCGGCCTGCCTGCCTGGCCGACTGCGGGCATCCACATCGCACTCGCGCCTGCCGGGCCGGGAGTCAACCCTCTCAACCGCCACGAGGCGGTTTGGCGCGGGGGCAAGCCGCTGCGCGCGACCGTGCTTTCGCCGTTCTGGGACGACGGGACGCCCGCGCCCGGCATTGACGCAGTACGCCGCCTGCTCACCGGGCGGCCAGCGCAGGAACGCCAGCTGACCATCCTCGCCGACATCAGCCCGTTCACCGGCAAGGTGCAGGGACCGCCATCCCTGATTGATCAGGGCGCACCGGTGTCCGTCTATGCCAGGCGTGACAAGGAGCGGAGGACACTGCACGCCAAGCTCGTGCTCTTGGAGAGTGACACGTGGGTGGCGGCGATGGTCGGCTCGTCGAACATGACAAGGTACGGCCTGGGCCTACATCCAGGCGCGCACCGCGAGCTCAACATGTGGATCGGCTGCGAACTGAACTCGGCCGACGGCAAGGCGCTGCGGGCTCTCGCCGCCAAGGGCGACCCGATCGTGTCCGACGCGCAGGAGTGGGAGACGCCGGCCGACGAGGACGAGGCGACCGGGCATCAGTTGCCGCACGGTTTCGTCGACTGCCTCCTGCACCTGCAACCCGAGCCAGCCGCAACCCTCACCCTCGATCCGACAACGCTGCCCGCCAGCTGGCGGATCCTCGACCCGGCAGGTCACCCTCTTTACGACGGCGCGACCTGGTCGGCAGCCGTCCAGCCTCAAGTACGGGTTTCGCTCGCGCCGGGCATGCCGCTGCCGGCCTACCTGCTGGTCCGTTGGCACATCGACGGGCAGGAGGTTGAGTCGACCTGGACCGCGAATATCGACGACCGCGGTGCTCTGCCACCGCCCAGCGAGCTACGGGAGATCCCCGTCCACGCCCTGCTCGCCGCGCTCGCCTCGACGCGACCGTTGCCCGTCGCCGTCGAGCAGGAGCTACGCAAACTCGAGCGGGTCGCCGAGGCTGGCGCGGACACCGGGCTGGATCCGCTGACGCGCTACAACAAGGCACACCTGATGCAACGCGTCCGGCAATCCTCGCTCGCGCTGATGCGGCTGCAGGAACGGCTCGCGCGGCCGGCGAGCAACCTCGATGCGGTGCGGTGGCGGCTGCACGGGGCGCTCGGCCCGCTCACCCTCGCCGAGAGCGTGGTCCGTACGTCCGAGGAGCAGATGGTCAACGGTGAGAAGCATTTCATGCTCGCCGAGCTCGCTCTCACCATCGCGGCCGTGGACTGGTCGGCCGTCCTCAACGTCGACGAGCGAAGTGACATCAGGCGGGAGGTGACGGCGGTGCTGGAGCAGATCCGGAAGCAGACGCAGCGCCTGCCCTCGTCGCAGGACGCCACCCTTGACCAGTATGTCCGCGATGCGGTGGAGGAGGCCCTGGCGAAGTGTGGCCACTGAAACCTGGGATCAATCTCGCTACGGCTGGTCGGGTATCCACTCAGGACGCCGCCCGGCAGCTGCGTACAGCCGACGCCATCTTGCGCTCCCTGGCCGATCAGCCCGGCGTGGTGCTCGCCGACGAGGTCGGTATGGGCAAGACCTACGTTGCCCTCGCAGTGGCGGTCTCCGTCCTGGAAGCAATCGGGCGCGCCAACCCCGTCGTCGTCCTGGTCCCAGCGGCGGTCGCCGAGAAATGGCCCCGCGAGTGGCAGGTCTTCGCCGAGCACTGCCTCCCGCCCGGCCACGGGCTGCGCGGGTCGCGGCCGGTCAAGCGAGGCAGTGACCTGCTCAAGCTGCTCGACGACCCCCCTGAGGAGCGCCAGCACCTCATCTTCGCCACGCACACTGCGCTCACCAGCAGGCTCACCGACCCGCTTATCCGACTCGCCCTGCTGCGCCAGGCGACCCGCTACGACCGCGATCGGGACAAGCACCGCCGCGTGCTGGCCAAGCATGCCCACGCACTGCTGCGGGAACGCCGGTTCCGGGGTGCGGCGGGCCAGGCCTTGGTGGCGACGCTGCTCGAGAAACAACCGGGCCGGTGGAAGCAGGCGTGGGACCGGGCGCGACCCGAGGATCCGCTCGACGACGACCCCGTGCCTGCGGCACTGCTCGACGCCGTATCTGGGCTCGACCTCGAGGACCTACGGCAGGCGTTGGCCGCCGTTCCTGTCTACCGCACCGCCAACCTGGAAGAGCGGCTCAAGGTCGCTCGGGCACAGCTCGAGTGGGCACTTGGCGAGGTCTGGAAGGGGGCCCTGCAGCGCCTGGATGTCCGGCTGCCGCTGCTGATACTCGACGAGGCCCATCACGTCAAGAACAGGACCCAGCTCGGTGACCTCTTTGCCAACACTGTTGACGAGCGCGGCGCGCTGGGAAACATGTTCGAGAGGATGCTGTTCCTCACCGCCACGCCGTTCCAGCTCAACCATGACGAGCTGATCCGGATCTTGCGTAGATTCCATGGGGTGCGCTGGTCGTCGCAGGCGGCGCGGGAGCGGTTCGACGACCAGGTTGAAGAAATCCAGAACGGGCTCAACCGAAGTCGTGCTGCTGCGCTGCGGCTGGAACGGGCCTGGTCGCGGCTCGAGGAGTCCGACGCCCCCCAGGTTGCCTCCGTCGGCACATTCGACGTTGAGGAAGGGCAATCTGAGCGGGTCCGTACGGCGATCACCGCCGCAGCCGCAGCGCACGACGAGCTCCGATCGGCCGAGAAGCTGCTGCGCCCATGGGTCATCCGACACACCAGGGCCAGCCGGACTCAGCGTCGCGACTACCACCCCGGCCGGGCGATCCTGGACGGACGTGACACGGGTTCGGGCCTGGCCGTCGAAGGCGAAGCAGTTCTGCCGTTTCTGCTCGCCGCCCGCGCCGAGGCCATCGCAAACCTCCACAACGCGGGCAAGGCCAGCCCGGTGCGGGGCTACTACGCCTACGGGCTCGCCTCATCCTTCGAGGCCTACGCCGACACGAGAGCCCACCGGATCGCCAGGCTCGACGACCTCGGAACACCCGACGACTACACGCCGGACGCGTCCACCACCGCCGCGAAGGACCAACTCCGGTGGTACGTCGAGCGCATCAAGTCCGCCCTGCCGCACGACACCGTCGACGGCTGGGCGGCTCACCCCAAGGTCGCCGCGACTGTCCGCCGCGTCGTCGACCTATGGCGGCGCGGCGAGAAGGTCTTGGTCTTCTGCTTCTACCGCGAGACCGGCCGTGCCCTGCGCAATCACATCTCGCGCGCCATCCGGCGGGAGATCATCGACCGGGCCGCGCAGGCCCTCGGGAGGCCCGCCGACGACGACGTGCTAGCTGAGGTCGACGCGATCGCCGAGCGCCTGCTTCGCAGCGATGTCAGCGGGTACGACGCCTTCCGGGAACGAGTCGCCAGCTACGTCAACGGACTCGATGACGGGACGGCGCAACGGGTGCAGGATGTCGCGGTCCGCTTCATGCGTACGCCTTCATTCCTGACCCGTTATGTTGACCTCTCCCCCGACCTGACCATCGAGGGGCTACTCGCTGGCTTGGACCGCGGCGCGCCTGGCGCCACCTTCGCAGACCAGATCAGTGCCTTCGCCGCCACCCTTGCCCAACAGGTCGACAAGGAGCGGGACGACGTGCTTACCGCTCTCGTCAGCATCCAGACCGGTGGCATCCGCGTCGCCAGCGAACACTTCGACACGTCCGAGCGCTCCCACGACCGGGAGGTGCTTCTACCCAACGTCCGCTTGGTCAACGGGGAGGCGAAGCCGGCCACCCGCGAAACGCTCATGCAGACGTTCAACACCCCGTTCTTCCCCGAGGTGCTCATCGCCAGCAGTGTCATGGCCGAGGGCGTCGACCTGCATCACGCCTGCCGCCATATCATCCACCACGACCTGGACTGGAACCCCAGCATGCTGGAGCAGCGGACCGGCCGTGTCGACCGCATCGGCTCCCAGGCCGCCCGGGTCGGCCAGCCTGTCGTGGTCTACGAGCCGTATGTCGGAGGCACCCACGACGAGAAGATGTTCCGGGTCGTCAAGGACCGCGAACGCTGGTTCGGCATCGTCATGGGCGAGTCCCCCGACAGCTCCGAGTGGGCCACCGAGCGTCAAGCCGCCCGCATCCCACTTCCACCCCCGCTCGCCACCGCCCTCACCATGGACCTGTCCGTCCCGGCAACCCAATGACCAGCGCAAGTCGCGAGGGAGTGCGGTCCAACCGTCGAACAGAAGGGTGTTTCGGTCTGAGGGCGGTCCTGGTCGCCGGGTTCGAAGTGGACCTGGCCGGCGCTCAAGAACGGGTGCCTGGTAGGCGCCGGTGACGCACCACGGTCTCGTCTCGTCGGCGTCGGCCACGGCCTCCATGGCGCGCGGCCCGGCGGCGAAGCGGTGAGCCTCTTCAGGCGGCAAGGTGGCGACAGGTCGTTCGGCTCTTGAAGAAGCGGGCCTGAGATGCGATTCTCACTCGTTATGAGCCGGGATCGACAAGGGCGCCCACGCCAGCCGAGCGACGACGTCGAGGACCGACGCGAGCGGCGCGATTCACGAATCCGCGCCGACCGCGTGGAGGTCGCAATGGCGGAGTTGGATGACAGACCACCGACCGACGACATCGAGTTCGGGCCCGATCGAGACACGCGTGCATGGCGCGGAGGATCGCCGGGACTCGGACGACGCCGATGACCTCGTCCACGCGGTGTGCCGTGCAGAACTCGTCGCACCTGATGTGAGCTGGGACTCGTCTGCTCGGACAGGTGGAATCTGCGCGAGCGGTTCGCGAAGTACTCGCTGCGACTACACCCGGACAAGGTGCGGCTAATCGATTTCGCCTGCCGTGATCGCAGCCTTGCTCGCAACACCTCAGCCGGCTTCACCAACCATAGTGAACTCTCTCAGCGGATGCCAGTTGATGCCCTTGCAGAGCGCCGGCCAGAGGGGCGACCCCAAACATTGGCTCGACGTGTCCGCAGCAGCCCTGTGACGGAATGGCCGGCCACATAACGGTGGCGGCCGGCACCTTCACCAGGTGCCGACGACCGGCAGCTGGCCCCGGCCGACGTGCTACCACCGACACCAGGGCCTGGTCGGCCCGCCGCCGGTGCGTCGGCAACCAGTCCGGAAATAGCTACCCTGCCCCAGCTTCGGGATCGCCAGATCGATCGTGCCAGCCCGGGTGTCCCACTCTCTTGTCCGGTAGCCGTTACGGGAGTTGACCCACTCCTCGCTGCGCTGCCCACAGCCGGCACCGCACATAACGTCGGCCTCGGCGGACATCAACGCCTGCGTTTGATCATCGCCTGCAACGCGTCCGGCGACGCCCGGACGCGCCCGCGATCTGCTCGCACAGCAGGTCGACAGGGTTCACACTCTCAGATACGGCCATTGCGTTCCGCTCCTTCATTGACTTGGTCGTCTCGAAGGATCACGCGATGGCCGTCTCTCATCTACGCAACACGCTTATCACGGGCAAGTCGTACACCACCTCCGTGGACGCAACCCACGCGCGACCGCGATAAGACGGGTATTCAGTGTCTGGTGTGCCCATAAAGCTGGCTCACCAGATCAGAGCTCGTTTGGCGCGCGGAGACTGAGGGACAAGCTGGTGCCGTTGGCGAGAAGTACACTGTCGGCGACTAGGCGGTCGAGTAGCAGCTCAAGTCGCCGGGAGATGTCCGGTCCGCGCCGGCTCCAACCGTAGAGCCTGGCCACGTGTGCGCTCAGCTCGTCGCGGCCCACGCCACCGGTGTCCCGGACCAGGTTCGTCAAGGCGAGCGCCAACTCGTCGTCGTGGACCTGCTCCACGCTGCGGCTGCAGGTGTCAACGGGGCTACGAACCTCACTGACCACGGCGCCCGGCACGCATACGAACTCCCCGTCACGGTCGAGCCCGGCCTGCCGGATCGCGGCGTCGATGTTGTCCCGGATACGCGACCCGATCCGGCCGATGCCCCAACAGTCGCGCAACCTCTGGTGCATGACTGTGATGTGCACCGGCCCTTCGACGGCGGCGACCTCGGCCACGCCGATCCGCATGGCGTGGGCGCTGCCGCGCTCGCTCGGATCGGCCCAGTACGGTAGGCGATCCACGATCGCCGTCCGGTACGGCGTCATCCAGACTGGCTGCAGTTCGAGGGCTGCTGACTCGGTGGTGACGGCGGGACGCTCGATCACGTCCTCCAGGCTGGACAACAGCCCACGCACCGGAGCGGCCACCGCCTTCTCGATCGCGGAACGAAGGCGCTCCTCCTCGCCGAGACGATTGCGATACCAAGCGGTGCCCCAGATCCGGTGCAATCGCCACCCGAGACCGCGCAGCACCTGGTCACGCAGCCGGTCACGGTCCCGGGCGACCTTGGAGGAGTGGTACTGGAACCCATCGCACTCGACGCCCAACACGTAGACGCCGAGCCGATCCGGATGGCGCACCCCCATGTCGATCCGGTAGCCGGCGGCGCCGACCTGCGGGGTCACCTCGTAGCCCCAGGAGCGGATCACGGAGATGACCGACTCCTCGAACGGTGATTCGGCGTCGCCGCCGGTGCTGGTGTCCAGCGCCAGGGCCGCAATGCCACGTTCGGCGTAGTCCAGATAGCGGCGCAGATGCCGCAACCCTTCGCTGCCGGCAGCGGCAACGATGTCCGAAGCCTGCACGCTGGTGACGACTTCGTTGCGGAAGCGCGCCCGGGTGATGGCCACGTTTAGTCGCCGCCATCCGCCGACCCGGTTCAACGGGCCGAAGTTCATCGTTGTCTTGCCGGCCTCGTCCGGGCCGTACCCGATCGAGAAGATCATCACGTCGCGCTCGTCGCCCTGCACCGACTCCAGGTTCTTGACGAAGAAGCCGTCAAGCCGATCGTCGGTGAAGAACTTGTCCAGTTCTGGCCGGTCCTGGCGTGCCTGCTCCACGGCATGCTCGATGGCCGCGGCCTGCGCCTCGGAGAAGCTGACTACACCGAGCGTGAGATGCGGGCGGGTGGTGAAGTGGTGGATGACCCGCTCGGCAACCTTGGCCGCCTCGACCGGATTGTCGCGCGACGAGCCACGCCGGTAGGTGCCGGCGACGTGGAACAGCTCCACGCCCACGTCGGGTCCGACATCCTCGGCGCCGGGGAACGTGATAAGCCGGCCCTTGTAGAACGACGAGTTCGAGAAGGCGATGAGCGCCTCGTGCCGGGACCGATAGTGCCAGCGCAGCGTAAGCGCGCGGAACTCCGCCGAGCCCTTCATGAGGTCGAGAACGGACTCGAAGTCGACACCGTCCTCGGCCTCCTCATCCCACTCATCGCTGTCGTCGGCGACGCCGGCCGTGAAGAAGCTGGTCGGTGGGAGCTGCTTCTGGTCACCGGCCGTGATCAGGGCGTCGCCTCGGTAGATGCAGTTGACAGCGTCGGCGGGTGCGACCTGACTCGCCTCGTCGAAGATGACGACATCAAATCGCATGTCGGACGGGAGATACTGGCTCACCGCCAGTGGCGACATCATGAAGCACGGCTTGATCGCCTGGGTGACGTTGCGCGTGCGCTCCAACAGCAGCCGCACCGGCATGTGCTTCTTCTTCTTGCCGGCTTCGCGGCGGATGACACCCGACTCACCCAGATTGTTGCGAGGCCGGCGCGCATTGCACGCCGTGATGATCCGCGAGGTCGCCGCCGCGATGAGCGCGCGGTCCAGGCCGCGATACTCGGCCACGAGTGAGTCGCGGTCCTCGGCCCGCACCACGCGCAGGGCCGCATCCTGATGCAGGTGGTGGTCGGCCCACTCCTGCAGCAGGGCGCGCTCAAGTACCAACGGCACCTGCTCGGCGCTCAAGCCCTCGGTAATGCAGAAGTCGATGGCGGTCTCGAGTCCTACGGCGACGAGTTCAGCTCGGGCGCCTTGATACGCGAACCACTCGTCCTGTCCGGCGCTGTCCTCACGCAATGCCGCGATGAGATCGCCCGCCTCCGCGTAGTCGTCGAGTTCGGAACCCAGTTCTGCGTGCCTGCCCGCTTCGAAGGCCGCCAGCAGGTCGGCACGCGCCCCGGCCCACCGCCGTTCGATGTCGCCCAGCTGCGGCGTTGGGACGACGCTCTCCAGCGCCTCCGCCTGAGCGGCAGTCAAGGGCGCGTCGAAGCCATTCCTGCAGGCGCGCATCTGCATCGCCCAGTCCAGGGCCGTGTACACCGCCGGCAGATCGGTCCGCTCACCGGCATACAGCGAACCGAGGACCGACGAGTAGCCGTGGCCGTGTGCTGCGAGCACGGTATAGGCGGCGTCGACGGACGCGCGCAGCTCAAGCAGGTGACGAGACTCGGCGACGGTCAGCTGTCGGCGCACTGCCTGGCTGACCGACCCCGCCAGCGCAGCCGCCGACCGCAGCGGGCCCTGGTGGCTTTGCAGCCATCCGGCCGCCTCAGTGAGCGGAAGCAACACGAGTTCCGGCCGTGCAGCGGGCAGCGGCTCCGGTGCCAGACGCGCGCGCCAGTCCTGCAGTCGTGCGCGCGTTTCGTCGGCGACAGCAAGCACGCTGGTGTTGGGGATCGCGTCACGGGCGATGTGATCAGCAAGCTTCGCCAGGTCCGCGGTGCGGGCCTGGCGGATCGCGGTGTCCGCGGTCGCCAACGCCCGGGCGATCAGGTCGAAGTCGGTGGAGCGGCCGTCGTAGTAGGTTCCGAGGGCCGCCGCATGCCGAGTCTCCGCCTCGTTGAAGGCGGCCGCGGCCTGCTTCCAGGTAATCGCCAACGTCAGCTGATCACGCGCCGACTGCCAGTTCACACCCGCACAGGTGAACATGGCAAGAGCCCGCCTGTCGGCGCGGTAGGCACCGCTGAGCTTCTTCAGGCCCCGGTGCTCATGTACGAAACGATGCGCCAAGCCTTCGACATCCGCCGCGAGCAGGGCGTCGGTGTATTGTGCTGCCGCCGACTCTTCCGCATTCAGCAGGGCGACGATGGCCTGCTGGAGCGCCTGCGCGGCTTGGGTGGCGGCAGCATGCCCCTCGGCGGACAGCCACGCCCGTTCGGGGCGGTTGTCGCTGCGGCCGAGACCGGCTACCGCCAAGGTCGCCTCGGCATCGTCGAACGACAGAACGGGCGGCAGGCCCAGCATGACGGCCAGCCCACTGAGCGACCGGCCAGCGGCCTGCAGTGTTTCTGCGTCGCGCTGAAACGTGTCGGCAAGCACCGCCGCCTGCTCCGAGGTCAGCGATGCGAGGTGCAGTGGCGCGACCACAAGGCTTTCCAGCGCTGAGGTGTCGAAATCCGCCGTGCTGTCCGCGTTGGGAAGCTCGGACCAGGACACACCGGCGGCACGATTGGCAGCATCCTGCCGGTCGGCAAGCTCCCGGAGTTCCGTAGCGAGACGATCCGCGGATTCCTTGGCCGAGTCGAGCTGAGCAGCCGTCAGCCACTGCTGGGGCACGTCGGCCGGCCGTATAGCGCAGTGGGCGACGACGCGCGTGAGGGCGGGTGCCTGGCACAACCGGCTGACGCCGAACGCGGCGGCCAGTGGCGCATGGGCCGCGGTGACGCCGGCCAACGCGTCGAGCGTTGACGCGGCTGCGTAGAGACGGGCGTCCAGGGAGCCGCGATGCGTGACGCCACGCCAGGCGAACGAGCGCCCCTGAGTAGCGGGGCGCCAGGCCCGGGCCAGCGCCGCAGCGGTAGCCCGCACGGTCCCGAACATCTCGACAGTCAAATCGACCGGCGCGATGCCACTCATCGGAGCGGCGGGAACGTTGTGCAGGTTGGCGACCATGCCGAGGACGTCGTGCAGCGAGTAGTTGAGCGGCGCCCGCGGCACGTTCATGGCCTCGGCGTACGCGTTCAGCTCCTCGCGGCGGCGCCGGGCGTTGTCCAGATCCATGTCGTTCATCCCGCTCGGGGCGACCGGAACGGCCTCCAGCGCCTGCCCCAGTGCCGACGCCACCTCCTTTCGCGTCGCCTTGTGGGAGTGCAGCTCCAGCAGGTAGGCACTGAGTCCCACGTCGTGGAGCCTGTTCCGGACCACTTCGAGCGCCGCGGCCTTCTCGGAGACGAACAACACCCGCTTACCGGCGTACAGCAGCGCTCCGATCATGTTTGCGATGGTCTGCGACTTCCCGGTTCCGGGCGGGCCGTCCATGACGAACGAGCGGCCCGCCAGCGCGGCGGCGACGCTGGCCCGCTGCGAGGAGTCAGCGTCGAGCACCAGCGGCACCTGCTCCGCCGGCATGTCCTGGTCGATCCGGTCTTCGGTCAGCTCCTCGAAGAGGAAGCCGCTGCCTCCCGAGCCTCGCCCACCCGTCGCCAGCCCTTGGATCACCGGATGTCCTGCGACAGTGGCCTCGTTGTCGAGCAGGTCGCGGTACATCGCCTCCTTCGCGAATGAGAAGTAGGAGAGCGTGACCTCATCGTTGACCCGCCAGCTGGCGTGCCCGGCCACGGCGGCCCGCGCGTCGGCCAGGAATTCGGCATAGGCGACGTCCTCGAGTTCGTCGACGGACGGCAACGTGACCATGAGCTGGTTGAGCTTGAGCGTCAGCGCCGGGTTGACGACTGGATCTTCATCCGCACGCTGCAGCAAGGGCAGCTGCCGCGCCCCGGTCGCAACGAGCCGGACCGGGACGAGCAGCAGCGGACTGGTGTATCGCGCCTTGTCACCGTCGGTCCAGGTGAGCGAGCCGAAGGCGAGATAAAGGATCCACAGGCCTCGGTCCAGGAACTCCTGGTTCGACCGGCGCATGAGGTTGCGAAGTGCCGAGCTCAGATCACCGACCGGTTTGTCCGTGCGGAGGACGTCAACCCGGAAACCCTTGCCCGGCGTGCCGAGATCAGCTGCGGCGAGGGCGCGGCCCGGTTCGGTCAGTGCCCTCTCGAACTCGTCGCTGCCCTCCTCTGCGGGACGGAACCGGAAGTAGCGGCCGGCGCTCAAACCGGCCAGGACCTCCGTGGCGGCCGGGTCTAGCACCCGAACCGCCCCCGACTTGCTCAGCCGAAAGTTGAGGAGCCGGTTCGTGCCGGAGAGGTTGATGAGACTGTCACGCCATTGACGGATGGTCGCCTGCAGCAGCCGATCCTGCGCCGGAAGGTTCTCGGTCATACCGGCGTTGCCGCCCATTTCAGATTTCTCCATCCGTACTACACGTCTCAGGTTCTGTTACCGCGCTGCTGGGCAGGCGCCCGTCGAGAAGTCAAATGCTCCATGTCCCGCCTGGGCAGGCCGACCGGCCGACGATCGGCAGGCCACGGCGCGCTCTCAGCCGCGGCTCCGCGCAGCGATCGTGGTGCGTGCAATGCGGGAGCAGAGTGATGTCATCGTTCATGGAGATCTGCTCGAACGTAGAGGCGGCAGCGCTACCCCACACTCGGCCATCCGGCTGGTCTTAAAGCACTGCCTGTCCACGGACCTGGATGGCGGTCCGGCCGTGGGCTCCCTGGCTCTTGGTCGTCGAGCGGCAACCACGTAGCCGGCTCGTAGTCCATGCCGTACCCGCAGTCGTCCCGGTCGCCGACCAGCTCGAACGAGCCGATGATCGGGCCGCTCTCGTCGCCGGTGAGCTGGTAGACGACCTGCCAGGTGTCGCCCTCCGAGAGCGCCGGCCACCGTACGCCGCCTCGATCTCGGCGGTGACGTTGAGCTTGGTCTACTGCGGCTCCTGCGGACATCGATGCGGGCGCTCATGGCGACACCGGCAGCAGGGAGCTGGGTGTGCCGCTGTGCGACAGATAGAGCACGTCGCGGGCCCGGGTGAGGGCGACGAACAGCAGGCAGCGCTCACGCTGCAGGTCCTGCTTGTGGGCGTGCGGATCCTCCGCTGCTGATGTCACCGCCTGTGGCGCAGGAAGTGCTCCCGCGCCGAGTCCGACGACCGCGAGGCATTGGAACTCCAAGCCCTTCATGCGGTGCATGGTGGCGACCCGCACCCCGTCGATGCCGTGCTTGTCGTCGGCGACGGGGATGTTGGCGCCGCGTAGGATCCTGCTGATGGTGCTGACGAGCTGTCCGGTGCGGGCGGCCACGCCGATGGCGTGTGGTTCCACGCGTTGGTCCAGCCAGGTTCCCAGCCTGGCGTACGCGGGCAGAAATCCGCGGTCGATGGCCAGCTCAGCCATACCGTTCCCCCCGTCGCCGGCGCCTTGGGTAGACCGAGGCGCCATGTGCTGGCACTGTCGTGAGCCTTGGACAGGGGTGAGCGGCGGCGCCCGCGCGACACGTACGGCCGCCCGGTGGCGTCCTGGCACCCGCACCCCGAACCGACCACAGTGAACCATGTTGTGAACGCCGCTTGCAAGCGTCATCTTGTTGCGGACGTTCACTAGGGCGCCTTTCACCCGAGCCGTCCGCGCCTGGCCGGTCATTGGCGGTTATGCTGGCCATCGTGGTGGCGGGCGCGAGCCTCAAGAACCGGTACAACGTGAGCCGGCTCCCGTTGGCGCACAAGGGCATGGGCGAGGTCTGGACAGCTCACGACACCTTGCTCGACCGCGGTGTGATCGTGAAGGTCGTCAGCGCCCTGAGCGCTGATCTGGTACGTCGGTTCCGACGCGAGGCGCTCCTGACCGCCCGGCTCGATCATCCCGGGGTCCCCGCCGTCTACGACCTGGGCGAGCATAGCGGCCTGCCCTATGTGGTCCTGCAGAAGATCGACGGGATCACGCTCTCGGATCTGGTGGCCGAGCAGGGAAGGCTTCCGATCGCCTGGGTAGCCGCTATCGGAGCACAGGTCAGCAGCGTCCTGCTCGCCGCGCAGCAGATCGGTCTGGTGCACAGAGACATCAAGCCGAGCAACGTCATGCTGGAGAGAAGCGGCGCGGTCAAGGTGCTCGACTTCGGCCTGGCCGTGATGCGCGACGATGACCGCTACTCGCGGATCACCCTGAGCGGACAGAGTCTGGGCACCGTGGGCTACATGGCACCGGAGCAGATCCTCGGCGGGCCCACCGACCAACTCACCGACCTGTACGGCCTGGGCGCCACGCTGTTCGACCTGCTCACCGGCCGTGCACCGTTTGCCGGCGTGACCACGATGACCACGGTGCGGCACCAGCTGGCCGACCCCCCGCCGCGCCCCGCCGAGTTGCGCGACGACGTCCCTACCGAGCTCGATGATCTCGTCCACGCGCT
The DNA here is from genome assembly GCF_042869115.1 of Micromonospora sp. NPDC007230. Lineage (NCBI taxonomy): Bacteria > Bacillati > Actinomycetota > Actinomycetes > Micromonosporales > Micromonosporaceae > Micromonospora > Micromonospora sp. NPDC007230. The sequence goes on from NZ_JBIAFE010000033.1 coordinate 23,561, forward strand.
CTTGGCGAGCCGCCCGCAGGATCGGCCCGCGAACGCTGCCGAGGTGTACGACGTACTGGTGCCACTTGCCCAGGACCTTCCTCCCCTCCCCGGCGTGGTCGCCGACGGCATGAGCCCCGTGCGGGCATACGCCGCGATCATCGGGCGGGTGCCGCAGCCGACCCCACACAGCGTGGCGCCGGCAACTGGGAACGCCGAGCTGGATGTCGAGCAGGCCGCGAAGCAGGCCGAGCAGCTGCACACCGCCGGCGAGTTCCGAGCCGCCGCGCGAGAGTGGCGGCGGCTCGCCAGTGAACTCGCGCAGCGGCACGGCGAGGACCACCGACTGGTGTTCGACTTCCGGCTGCGCGCCGCCCGCGCCCACGTACCACTCGGCGAGCACGAGCGTGCGTTGCGTCATCTCAACGTGCTGCTAGAAGACCGTGTCCGGCTGGACGGACCCGAACACGCCACGGTGATGGAGCTGCGGCAGGAGATTGAGCGGCTAATCAAGCAGCTCTCGTCTTCATCCCCGTCCCACCGATCTGCACCAGACGCGGATCGCTGAACGACCGGGGCAACAGCACGGCCTTCTGCTCCGCGAACCGGCCACCGCCGTAGTGGAAGATCTGCGCGCAGTTCTGACCGCGTGTCTCGGTCGCCAGCGCCCGCCGGGCCAGCGACGAGTACATCGCACTGTGCTTCAACCAGGCCGCCTCCTCGCCGTGTCGGTCGAAGCCCCGGCCGCTGGCCGCGTGACCGAACGCGTCGTGCACGGCGCGGAACATGTCGTTCTCGCCGTCACTAAGGTACGGGTGCGGGTTGCCGGTCGCGGCGCTGGCCCACACCTTCAACCGGCGTCCCCGCACATCCTCGACCATGGACTCCACATCGAGGTACGGGTCTTCGTCGACGATCCGCACCGTCACGCCAAGGCCACCGAACTCGACCCGGCCCACCAGGAAGTGGTACTGCCGCACGGTCTCCCGACAGAACGCGGCGTACGCGGTGTAGGCCCGCTCGTCCGAGGTCGGCGCGGCCATGTAGGCGTCGGCGATGGCCGCACCGACCACGGGGTCAAGGCGCACACGCGCATACGCCTCGGGAGGGATGGCCGAACTGTTTTCCGAGCCGTACTGCCGCGCCCCGGTGAGCAGGTAGGCGACCGGCGAGAAGGATGAGGTCGAGGCGGTGGGCAGCGCAGACGCGAGCAAGGGTGTTCATGGTCCTCCTTCGATCGTTGGGATGAAATGGATCCGGTCAGTGGGCGGCGACGGCGCCTTCCCGCACGTCGGTCACCTCTGCGCCGTCGCCGGACGCAGCCTGCTGCTCGCGGCGCAGCAGCTCGCCGAGCACGCGAATCTCGGAGACCCGACGGTCCTGATAGAACTTGGCGAATTTGCCGACGGTGGTGCTACGTCCACGACGAGGCATGGAGACCCCCAAAGGTGGCTTGTGTATCGGAACCAGGAGCAATGTAGCCCTTGTGAACCCTGTAAACAAGAGCCGGCGACATGGTAGCGTTCACGTGTGACAACAGAGCCGAACATGGTCATCGGAGACGCGACCCTGACCGCCAGCGGCATTGCGCGCCTGGCCAACGTCGGCCGGGCCGCGGTCAGCAACTGGCGCCGCCGTTACGCCGACTTCCCGTCACCAGTCGGCGGCACCCCGACCAGCCCATCCTTCGACGCACGCGAAGTAGAGCAGTGGCTCCGCCAGCACGGTCGACTGCACCGAGCCAGCATCGAGCAGTGGGCCTGGCGACACATCGAGAGCTACCAGCCCGCAGCACAAATAACCGATGCCCTCAGCATCTCCGGTGCCTACCTACTCGTCCGCTCCCAGCAGAACGAGCCCGCCGGCGAAGCCCTGCCCGCCCCGAAACAGCTCGTCACCAGCCTGGCCGCCCTCGACCCCGACCTGGCCGAACTCGTCGACGACCTGCTGCCGAAACAATGGACGCAGCAGCTCAGCACCCTGCTGCACACGGTCGACCAACTTGCCTCCGAGCAGGACCCGGAGCTCGCCTTCGAGTACCTGCACAACCAGTATGTGACGTCGGCCAATTCACTGTCCGGCCTCGCCGGCACACCGGACAGCGTTGCCGAAGTGATGCTGACGCTCGCCGGCTCTGGGGCCCGCACGTTCGACTTCACCAGTGGCACCGGATCGATCCTGCGCATGGCCGCCGACCTGGCACTTCGAAACGCCACAATGACGCGCTGCTACGCGCAGGAGATCAAGCCGCAGTACGCGCTGATCACCCTGCTGCGCCTATGGTTCGTGCACCTGCGTGCCCGACGCGCCGGGTACGCCGCAGAGCCGCCCGTCGTACACGTCGGCGACAGCCTGCTCGCCGACGCCCTGCCCGACCTGCGGGCCGACGTCGTCGTCGCCAACTTCCCGTTCGGCATCCACGACTGGGGCCACGACCGCCTCGCCTACGACCCACGCTGGACCTACGGCCTGCCCCCGCGCACCGAACCCGAACTCGCCTGGGTGCAGCACGCCCTGGCCCACCTCTCCCCCGACGGCACCGCCGTCGTACTCATGCCCCCAGCCGCCGCGCTGCGCCCGGCCGGCCGCCGCGTCCGCGCCGAACTGGTACGCCGCGGAGCGCTGCGCGCCGTCATCGCCCTGCCCGCCGGCCTCATGCCACCGACCGGCATCGGCCTGCACGTCTGGGTCCTCGCCCAGCCCAACCCGCAGCAGCCACCCGCAGGAGGTCTACTGGTCGTCGACACCACAACCGCCTCGAAGACCCGCCGCCTCTCCGACATCGTGGAGACAGCGTGGCGTGCCTACCTGTCGAATGACACCGCCGAGGAGCCCGGCGTCCACCGCACCGTACCGGCCATCGATGTGCTCGATGATCAGGTCGACCTGACACCGCAACGCTACCTACCGCAGGCCAACGAGCTCACCGCCACACCGGCGCAGATCCTCGCCAAGATCAGCGACTTCGACCAACTCCTCAATGAGGTACGGCGCGGCCTCCCACCCGTACAGCAGGCACAGACCGCAGCACTACACGCAGCACCACAAGCCGACATTGCCGACCTGATTCGATCCGGCAGCATTTCCGTGCAACGCGCAACCTCACGCACCCGATCAATCAGCGCCGCCTCCGACAACGCAGTGCTGACTGCCTCCAACATCCAGCCCGGACCATCGGCAACCGGTTCTACCGATCAGGCTGAAGACGACCACCCGGGACCGCGTGTGCAGGCCGGTGACATCCTCATCCCGACCGTCGCCCGTGAGATCATCGCCCATGTAGCAACCCCGGAGCAGATCGGAGCAGAACTGGGCCCGGGCGTGCAGCTGATGCGCGTCGACGCGAGCCGCTTCGACCCGTGGTTCGTCGCTGGCGTCATCTCCCGCACAGAGAACCTGCGCGTCGCTGGCCGCGCCTCCAGCACCGGAAGCGGCACTCTTCGCATCGACGTCAGACGGCTCACCATTCCCGTGCTGCCGCTCGACCAGCAGCGAACATACGGGCAAGCCTTCCGCCAACTCGCCACATTTCGCACCAAGCTCGACCAAGCCGCCGCGACCGGGGCCGCCTTGGCCCGCGAAATCGCCGACGGTCTCACGGTCGGCGTTCTCGGCATCTCGCCCTGATCAGGAAATGGCTGACGCAGCGTTGTTCTTGACCCCCCAACAGCACAACGCCGCCGGCCGCAACGAGACGAGCCGTCCCATCAGCAGTCATCGGCAGGCAGGCCCCTTGAGGACAAGCCGGACCGCCACTCGTGACGGCGGCCGCGTCAACCGGCCAGATCGGCAGGTGCCGGCAGCGGCGATCAAGCCAGTTCAGCGTCGCACGCGAGGGCTTGCTGCCGGCATCGTTGCGCAACATCGCGGTCGCCGCCCGGTCCCCCGAGGTCTTGCGCGAGTGCGTCGAAGTCGCGCCGGGCATTCCGATAGTCCCCGGCGAGCATGCGGACGTTGGCAAGGTCCATCCGGACAGCGATGACCTGCGGCTCAAGGTGGCCTGCTCGCGTCGACAGCAACGCCTGCTGCAGGACCTCCGCAGCTTGCGCGAAGCGTTCCGCCTCGGCCAACTCTCGCCCCCACTCGCGCAGTTCTTCCAGCTGTTGGGGCTCACCAACGGGGCGGGCTCGCTCGGCGCGGGCGTCGTCCTCTGCCGGGTCTATTCGCTCGTTTGACCCGTCAGTCCTTTCCGGCGATGTCCGACGTCCTCTTCCCGTTGAGGCCTGATCCGTCTCCGGATGGAACGGCGCGAGCAACTGTTCGACGTTCGCTGCTGATCCAGGGCGGTCGGTCGGCTTCTTGGCGAGCAGGCAGTAGAGCAGGTGTGCCAGGTCGTCGGGAACGTCAGGCCGGTATTCGGTGATGACGGGGATCGGTGCCTGGATGTGCCGGCGGAGCATGTCCGGGGCGTTCTTGGCCTCATAGGGTGGGCGTCCGGTGAGCATCTCGAAGAGGATGCAGCCGAGCGCGTACAGGTCGGCCGCAGGTCCCGTCGGGTTTCCGGCGGCCTGTTCCGGCGCGATGTATGCCGGGGTGCCCAGCGTGTGGCCGGTAGCGGTCAGACGGGATGCCTCGGCGGGACCGAGCAGGGCTGCGACACCGAAGTCCAGGACCTTGACTCCTCCCGTGGGAGTGATCATGAGGTTCTGGGGCTTGAGATCGCGGTGCACCAGCGAAGCAGCGTGGGCAGCGGCGAGCACGGAGCAGACCTGGCTGGCTATCGAGGTGGACTCGCCGACGCTGAGCTGCTCCCGCTCGGCGATAAGGTCGGCGAGCTCGATGCCCCGCACGAGTTGCATGACGATGTACAGGTCTTCGCCGTGCTCTCCGAGGTCGTGGATGACCGGCACACCGGTGTGGTCGAGACGCGCCGTGACACGCGCCTCCCGCCGGAAGCGCTTGACCGCGACGTCCCGCTCGTCCTCCGGCACATCCATCTGCCGGAGGAACTTGACGGCCACCGGCCGGTCGAGCCGCTCGTCGTAGCCCGCCCAGACCTGGCCCATCCCGCCACGCCCGATCGGGTATGTGAGCTCATACCGATCGGCGATGCGGTCCCGCGCCTGCACCTCTGCCTCCCCCTTTTCGCGTGCCGGCCCCTGCCGCGGCCGGCAGTTACGTCAGCTGCCGCTGCACGAGGCGAGCGGTCAGGAACGGGCTGGGCGTGCCGTGCCAGAACACCGCCAGCTCGTCGCGGGGCCGGGTGGCCGCCACGAAGAGCAGGGACCGGTCCCGCTGGCGCTCGCGCTGGTAGCGCTTGGGGTCGGTGTCCCGGTACCGGCTGATCATCTGCCGTGGCACCAGCCCGTCACTGACGGCGGCGATGATCATGCGCTGGTACTCGAGGCCCTTGAACCGGTGCATGGTGCCGACGTGGATGCCGTCCGGCTGCTTCGGGCCGTCCGGCCCTATCTCCACGGCCGGCAGTTCGTCGGCTTCCAACCGGCTGAGCACGTCTGCCGCCAGTTCCCTCGTCGGCAGGCAGATGGCCACCGAGCCGTCGGTCGGGTTACCCCAGGCCCGCAGCTGCTCGGCGATCAGATCCCGTTCCTGCGCCCAGGTCGCCGCGCCTCGGAACGCCGGCCGGGCACCCCGCAGCAGCGAGCGGTAACCCGCCAGGTCCTCCTCGCCACCGTCCAGGTCGTCGTACACCTCTCCGGTCATGATCTGCAGAGCGTCGGCCAGGATCTGACGGGTGGTGCGGTAGCTGAGGGTGAGGCGGGACGAGCGACCGCGGATGTTGATGCCGAGGCTGCTCAGCGTCACGTGGTTGTCGTAGATGCGCTGGTGGGTGTCGCCGGTGAGGAACATGTCGTCCGGGCCTGGAGCAACCATGGCGCGCAGCATCTTCCAGTGGGCGGCGCTGAGGTCCTGGGCCTCGTCGACCACGATGTGGCGGTAGCGGGGGCGGTGGAAGCCGCCGGATGATTCGCTGGACTCGGCTGCGCGGTCCATCTCCAGTCGTGCTGCCCGCTGGGCCACCTGGCGCCAGGTCCAGACACCGCGGCCTTCGAGCCACGTGGTGAACCGCTCGGTCAGCTGCCAGATCTGGTCCCGCTCGGCGCGGGTCAGGCTGCGGCCTCGGTTGGGGCGACGCGCCTTGAAGTACTCAGTCCGAGAGTTGAGCACCTGGCCGAGGATCACCTGGGTCCACTCGGCGGCGAGGAACTCCGCGTCCCAGCCGGACTCGCCGGTCTCGAGGAGGAACTCGCTCCACAGCTCGGGGACCCGGTTGTCGTCGACGACCCGCCGGCTCCCACCCGCCTTCGCCTCGGTCACGACGCGGCTGGCCAGCCGGTCGATGTTGACGATGTCGACGCGCGCCACCAGTTCCTGGCCGCCGAGTGCCAGCAGCCGGGTCCGCAGGTCGGCGGCGAGGTTGCGGTTGAAGGTGGTGAGCAGGATGGGCTTGTCCGTGCCGGGCGGCAGCTGCCGGGCGAGGTGCGCGACCCGGTGCAGTGCGACGATCGTCTTGCCGGTGCCGGGACCGCCCCCGACCCGGGCAGGGCCGTTGTACTTCTTCTCGACCAGCTTGCGCTGAGTGGGGTGCAGGAATATCTGCCACCGCTCGAAGGCTTCACCGATGATCGCCTGCAGCGCCTCGTCGTCCGAGGTGACCTGCGTGGCGGGGCGTTCCACCGCCGCTTCGAAGTCCTCCGGGTCGACCGGATCGTCGGCGCGTACCGGGTCGGTGACCTGCTTGAGCACCTCGCCATAGGGGGTGCCGTCGAAGAGCGCGAACAGGACGTCGGTGGTGAGTTGCGGTGCCCGGTCGAGCAGTTCCAGCAGCTCGGCCTCGGTGGTGAGTTCCCGGATCTGCGGCAGCAGCGGCTCGGAGACCCCCAGGTCCAGGAGCTGGGCGTCGGTGTACACGTCGAAGAGGGGCTTCTGAGCGGGCTCCGGCTCGGTGTCCGGCGGCACGACCCGGCCGACGATGCTGTCGCCGACCGGCGCCAGGTCGACGACCTCGATGCCACCGGTGATCCGGTTGATCCGGTACGCGTACCGGGACAGGTCGTCGTACACCTCGCCCCGATGCTTGACGTCGACGAGCAGATAGTCCCGGTCGGCGATGTGCAGCAGCAGCGCCCGGTAGTCCCGGTTGACCCGGGCAGACATCAGCCGGGAGTCGCCGTTGAGCGACTTCAAGTTGAGCCCCGGGTTCTCAGGGTTGTGCCGGAACTTGTGCATGAACTCGTAGACCGCGCCGATGTCGGCGCGGGCGAGCTTCATGACCTCCTTGTCGGCTCGGTCCAGCATCCGCAGGGTGGCTCCGGTGCTCATCAGCTCTGTCCCCCACTCGTCCCCGTCAGCTGTGCTGCCAACTCCTCAACCGACCACTCCCGCGCGGTCCGCGCATGCCAGCCCGCCTCGGCGTACGCGCGATCCCGGTCTTCCGTCTCCGGGTCGTCGGCCGGTCCCGTGAGCACGATGGCGATCCGCCGATCGGGCCAGGCGAGCTCGGCCGGCCACGCCTGATCGCCGAGCTCGTAGCCCACCACCGGCGCGGGCAGGTTCTGCCGCGCGAGCTGCTGTACGAGGAGCTCCAGCGTGTTCTCGTCGCGGTCCATGTACCGCAGGACCTCCTGCCAGGGCGACTCGTCGTCGACCGGCTCCGGCTCGGCCGCCACCGACTGGGGCGCGACGCCGAGCCAGGTGGCGGTTGCCTCGTCCAGTGGCAGTGCGCGCTGGGTCAGCACCAGTCCGGTGCCTTCGGTGACCGCCATCGACGCGGGGTCGAAGGCGTCCAGCGCGGAGACCGCGAGCTGGCCGGCGTCACCACCGCCGTTGCTGAGGAACTGGATGACGTTGCCCCAGGCGAGCCAGGCTGCCCAGCGTTCCTTGTGTCCCTCGTCGGCCACTGCGGCCGGCAGGTCGTCGACGACGGTGAGCGCCGACCAGGTCGGCAGCGGCTTGCTGCGGCCGTCGACAACCACCGTCACCGAGCAATCCGCGTGGTCCCGAGCGCGGCCGACGATGATGTGGCGGTGCGGGGAGGGCGCGGGCAGCGATTCGCCGCGCAGCGAGGCGAGCAGTCGCTCGCCGACGCCGGCGGAGTCGGTGGGGCTGTTGTCGCGGGCCTGCTTGAGCATCCCGGCCAGGGTCGCTTCCGCTCGGCGCTGCCATCGCAGCAGATCAGGGTCGGCAAGGAAGCGCATCAGCTGCTCGACCGGGTTGGTCCAGATGGTCTCTTCGAGTTCGTCCGGGTCTGCGCCCGGGAGGAACTTCCGATAGTTGTCCCGGGCGGCCTGCTTGCAGACCCCGCCGTACGGCATCCAGCGCCCGTGTCCCTCGGCGCTCCCCCAGGTCTTGACGTCATCCCAGGTGGCGGCGAAGACCAGGTAGCCGTGGGCGCGCAGCCGGGCGCGCTTCTCGGCGTCGTCGGCCAGCCGGTTGTACTGGGGTGTGGCGTGGTACTTGAACCCGTCGAGATAGACCGCGACCTCAGGAGAGGGGGCGTCGAGTCGCTTGAAGTGCACGTCGGGTCGGGTGCCCTTGACCGTGTTCTGCAGCTTCATCTGCCAGTGGGTGACGCTCTGCCCGCCGTCCCGAATGAACCGCAGGTCGGCGATGCGGGCGCCGTCGTGGTCCCGGCGCCGGTCGATGCGCAGCCCGGAGCCCGGCGTCTCGCCGAGGGTGAGCAGCTTGGTCAGGAACTGCAGCTCCAGTTCGCTCTCCACCTGATGGATCAGCGAAATTTCATCGGTGCGGGTGCCCTCCTGGACGTCCCAGGTGTCGAGAAGCTTGTCGAGCATGCCCAGCGCCTCGTCGCGGCTCATCAGCGCGAAGTGCTCGTTGCGGGCGTAGCGCAGGAGGCACCGGTGGCACACCGGCTTGGCCTCGTGCCGGCAGTCGCAGTCGGCGATGCGCTGCCGGGCCAGCTCCAGCACCGCGCGGAACTCCTCCGGCTTCGCCAGGCGGTGAAGGTAGCCGGTGCCCTGCGGCTGGGTGTCGTAGACGACCACGAAGTTGCGGGTGCCGTCGCTCTGCCCATCCGGCATGGTGGCGGACACGGCCTGCAGATGGGCCGGCTCGCCGCCGTACTGGGCCGATATGCCGAGCTTGATCGCGGCGGCGAAGGACAGCAGTCGCTCCTGCACCATCGCAGTCGCCGCTGGAATGAGGATGCGCAGCGCCTCGGTCTCCAGCTCGTGGGCCAGGATCAGGTCCACGTGCGCCTCCGGCACCGCCGGGGAGCGCCGGTACGGACACCAGGGCCGGTGATGCTCCGCGCCCTGCACGACGGTCGCACCGGAGGCCTGCGCGGCGAGCTGCTGGCTCGCCGCCGGCAGACCGTCCACGGTGGTGCCACCGCAGGAGGTGCAGGTGTGGAACCGGTTGATCCGCACCTCGTCACCGGCGAAGAGCTCGGCGGCCCGGTCGTACCGCTGGGCGCCGAGGTTGAAGTGGCGGATCATGGCGTGCCGGCTGTAGTCGACGCCGAAGGTGTCGTGCGCGTGCCGCCACGACGAGCCGACCTTGGCCGGGTCGATGTCGACCGCGACGGTGATGGCGTAGAAGCGGCGGTCCCGGTCGTCGCTGTCATCCCGGATCCGGGCGTCGTCGCGCTTGTCCCGGCTGTAGACACGGGTCGGCTGGAGCACCTGGAACAGCCGTCCGTGGTCGGCGATGCCCCGATCCTGGCAGCGCGGGCAGGCGCTGGTGTCCTCCTTGGCCAGGTGGGTGCGCACGTACCCGCACTGGGCGCAGACCCGCCACTGCTCGTACGCGGGCCGGTCGGCCGGGCCGACGTCGAGGCCGGAGATCTCGTGCTTGTAGCCGCGGATGTAGTAGCTGTTGCCGGGGGCGATCTCGACGAGGGCCTGGCGGGCGGGGCGGGCGTACTCGCGCAGTTCGCTGTGGAACCGGCGGTCGCCGTCGGTCTGCTCCTCCCAGGTCAGGGTGGCTTCGAGGTCGGTGCGGCTGTCGATGAGCGCGTAGTTCGGCAGCAGCCCGAACTCGACCATGGTGCCGTGGGCGGCGGCGGCGCTGACCTCGCGTAGGCGGCGGCGGACCGCGGCTTCCTCCGCCTTGAGCATCCTGATCTCGCGGGCGTGGTCCGGGTCGCTGGGCACCAGGGTGCCGCGGGCGGTGGCGATCTCCTGGAGGCGGCGCCGCAGATCGGCCAGCCGTTCCTCCCAGGTCTCGTCGGCCTCCTTCGCCCGGTGCACGATGCCGTCGACCGCGAACTCCCGGAGCTGGTCGGCGGCGGCGCGCAGGACCTTGTCGCCGAACAGTGCCAGGAAGTCCTCCACCAGCCGGGCGCCGTCGCGGCGGCCGGCTTCGGCGAGGTTGGTGAGCCAGCCGCTCGGCCCGAAGAGGACGTGCGCCCGCCGGGGCATCGGCAGCACTCCGGGCAGCCGGCCGCGCGCGGCCAGGTCGATCAGGTGCGCCAGGTACTGCCGGCGCAGGATCTCCACGGCGGACAGGAAGCAGCCGGGTGGCACGATCTGCCCGGCGATCATGTCCCGCGGCTCGGTCAGGTAGTAGCGGTCCCGCTCGCTGCGCCCGACCAGGGTGAGCACGAGGGCGTTGCCGCTCTTACGGCCGGCCCGGCCGGCCCGCTGCACGTAGTTGGCCGGTCCGTGCGGGAGGGACGCCAGCACGACCGCGGAGAGCGCCCCGATGTCGATGCCCATTTCCAGGGTGGGTGTGCAGGACAGGACATTCGGGTCGGTGTACCGCTGGCCCTCGCGGAACTGCTTCTCCACGGTCTCCCGCTGGGCGCGGGTGAGCATGCCGGTGTGCTCGCCGGTGACGACCCGGAAGACGGAGCTTTCCAGGTAGAGCCGCCGGTAGTAGTCGTCCGGCGCGGTGTCGTCGTGGGCGGCCCGGAGCCGGCCGCGGCAGCGGTACTGGCGGCACGGCTGGCCGATCCAGTCGCCGACCCGGTCGGGGTGTTCGGTCTGCTGCCAGTGGCAGGTGTCGCAGCCGACTCCCGCGCGCACAGCGTCGGCGTCGGCGAGCCGCGTGACTCGCAGGTGGCCGGGCATCAGCCCGTACACCGCGTTGCCGTCCTCGGCCTCGCCGGCGGCGACGATGCCGGCGGCGGCCAGGGCCGGCAGCAGCCGGGCAAGATAGGTGCCGGTGTCGCCGAGGTCCATGCCAAGGCACCGCGAGGTCCAGTCCTGGTACCAGTTGCCACGGGCCGCGATCGCGTCGAACTCGGAGCGGGACTTCGACGTCGCGAGCAGGAACGCCGGCGCCGACACACCCTTCGGGAACGCGGGCATACCGGCCGGGCGGCCGCCCCAGACCTGCCACCGGGTGCCACCCCGCTTCAGGTACGGCGCCAGCCACTCGTGGTAGACCGCGCCGCGGGTCCGCAGCCGCTCCAGCAGGCCGCGAAGGAACGCGAGGTAGCGGGCGTCGTCCGGGGGCGCGGCACTGAGCTGCGCCGGGCCGGTGAGGTGGACATCCCGGCAGATCGCGGCGGCCTTCGCGGCATCGTCGAGGGCGACCTCGACGGCGACGCTGCGCGTCAGCTCCAGGGTGCGGCCCTGGCGGGAGCGCAGCCCTGTCTCCATCACGGCGGCGAAGACGAGTCGCTCGCTGATCAGCGACCAGGTCTCCCGGCTGCCGGTGTGCTCACCCGCGAGGAGGTCGTCGACCCCCGGCTGGTCGTGCAGGTCGGGCGGGACGACGGTGGAGAGGATCTCCGGCTGCGCCGCCGCCTCCACCATCTTCGCCACAAGATCGTCGAGCCCTACGGACTCACCCGGCGAGAGCTGGTCGGCCAGCAGCGAGCGCAGGGAGAAGGTGTAGGAGCGGTTGGCGACGAAACCGGCGCGATGCGCGGCGTCCTGGACCGAGTCGTTGAAGAGGAGCGTCTTCTTCTCGCGCTCGTCCAGCTCCCCTCCGGTGAAGAGCTGGGTGATCGCTACCGAGGCGAGGGTGGCCAGGCCGGCACCGAGGAAGCGGATGCCGTGGTCCATCTCGCACGACGGGCAACGATCCTTTTCCGCCGCGTCGATGGCCGACAGATCGCCGAGCACGACGATCGCGTCGTCGCTGGGCTCGCTGTCCCGTTGCGGATCGAAGGGGCGCACCCGGCGGCCGTACTCCAGAATCAGCAGGCCGCCGGGGCGCTGCCGGATCTCATCCTCGGTTGCCGCGATCAGCGCGCGAACCCGGCGCTTGTCCCGGCCAACACTGGCCCGGTAGATCTTGTCCGAGTCAGTCTCCAGCTCCTGCGGGTCCTTCTCCGGGGACAGCGCCATCCAGCCGGCACGGCCGCAGTGCCGGCAGTAGATGGCCGGTAGCCGAGGGTATCGGTTGTCGGCGACCACCACGTCCGCGTCGGGCGCGTACGGGTCGAGCTCGCGGGGTGGTTCGCCGTACCAGCCGAAGGCGGGCTGGTGGGAGGTGCCGCGCAGCAGCCGGGAGACCGCGCGCACCCACAGGTGGGTTTCGATGTTGAGCAGCGGGCGACCCGGCGCCTGCGGATTCTGCGCCATCGAGAGCAGGCCGACGAAGCGGGAGAGGGCCTTCGCGGTGACCCTGGGGCGGGTCTTCATGGCGCTGCCCCAGCCGGTGGCGTTCTTCCGGGGCAGCACGTCAATGATCTCGTCGAGGGTGCCCGGCCGTGCCTGCAGCGAGTCGAGCACCGCCTTGGTCAGCGGGTGCTGGCGCAGCAGCTCACCGAGCCGAGTCGGGTCGTCGAGGCAGGGTTCGCCGAGCACCAGTTCGGCGACCTCGGCCATCATCCGGTCGGGGTGGCGGTCATCGACGGCGGCGAGCTGCTCGGGGCTGGGCAGCGGCAGGCTGAAGTCCTGACGGGCCATGAACTCGCCCGGCTCGTAGCGGTCCTCCCCGACCAACGAGTCGGCGTCAAAGGCGACGCCGAAGACCTGCTCGGCGACCTCACGGATCGCCGTCCGGCCGTCCCGGCCACCGCCCTCGCCGAGGGTGGCGGAGGTGGCCACCGGACAGATCGGCCCCAACGGTCGGTCCGGCTCGTCAAGGCCGAGCGCGGCGGCGAGCCGCCGCAGCAGCATCGCCACGTCGGTGCCCTGCGCACCGTCGTAGGTGTGGAACTCATCCAGCACCACGTACGCCAGCTCTGCTTCCTCCCACAGCGGCAGGTCGTCGGCACGCTGCAGCAGCAGATCCAGCATCTTGTAGTTGGTGATCAGAATGTCCGGCGGGGTCCGCCGCATCTCCGACCGCTTGGTCATCACGTGCGCGTACTCGATCGCCGCAACGTCGCCGATGTAGAGCCCGGCGGTGACCCCGCTGAGCGCCGGATCGGCGAGCAGCTCGTTGATGCGCTGCGTCTGGTCGGTTGCGAGAGCGTTCATCGGGTAGAGCAGGATCGCCTTGACGCCGGCCTTCCCCTGCTGCCGCTGCCGGCGGCAGTGGTCGAGCACGGGGATCAGGAACGACTCGGTCTTGCCGGAACCGGTGCCGGTGGTGATCAGCGTCGGCTCGGCCGCCTTGCCCCTGGTCGACAGCCGCGCGAACGCCTTCGCCTGGTGCAGGTAGGGGGTGAAGTCGGCCGGCGCCCAGTCCAGGCACGCGCGCCAGTCCCCCGCCGCAGGGCGGAAGGGGGTGCGGATCCGCAGGTACGGACCGCGGAAGATGCCCTGCTCTGGGTGGGAGAGGAAGCCCTCCAGGCCCTGGCGTACGCCCTCCTCGGTCAGCCCGAAGGTGGTCGTCAGGTACTGCGTGAGGGTCCGGCGCAGGGCGTCGGCGGCGATGGTCGGCCTCATGAGCGCATCACCGCCGCATGCTACTTCACTCCTTACCGAGGCCCGACCTGCCCGACCACGCGAACAGAAAGAGTGAGTCAGATTCTCGACACTTCTCACTGTCGATCACCACCTAGCCTCGAAACGACAGTGAGGAGTCGACCCTTGAGTATCACGCCGCTCGGCGGCCTACTGTTTCCCGAGCACGTCGCCGGCATCTGGACCGAGGAGCGCCGGAAGCAGCACCCCGAGGCTCCCCCGGTAAAGATCGACACCGTTTACAACTACCTGCGCTGGTCCAAGCCCACACCACCTGGTGCGAAGCTGAAACACCGCTACGCGGACAACCCCATGCCCAAACCTCTCGCTGCGCGGGGTCCCCGGCAGCCGGCTTGGCACGCCCATCAGGAAGGGGAGCTTCGAGTCTGGTGGCACAGCCGGAAGGGGCAGGGTGCGAAGGGATACCCGAAGCCCCGGAGAAACTCCTCGGACGGCGTGATGCGGCCCGTGGCGGAGTTCGGCGAGCCCGACACCGTGATCCGGGGCCACCGCATCTACACCGAGCCTGTGGACGAGGGTGATGGGAACATCGGCCTCGACATCATCGTGGTCCCGCCCGACGCCGCCAAACCGCCGGTCCGGGTCAACATCCCCGCGTCCGTTGTTCGACAGTACGGCGAAGATGATCCACACCTTTCGGCTTGACGGCTGCACGTACCAGATCGACACCGAGACGGTCCGCGCCGCGCTAACGAACCAGGTGCGCGAAGACATCCGCGACCACTGGGTAGAGGTCGGCGGTGTCCGGTGGCCGGTTAAGCAGGTCTTCGGGGCAGCCATGGGCCTCCGCCGGGACGCCTTCACCTCGCACATCGCCCTGCGGCATCTCCGAGCCGTTGGCTTCCCCACCAGCAAGCTGCCCACCGAAGGCGAGAACAAGGAGGCCAGGACACCGACGGTCGCGCCGAGCGTTGAGCCGGATCCAGCGGAGGCGTTCGCGACGTTGCTTACTTTCATCGGCTCGGCCGATCTGACCGGACGCATCGCCGCCCTTGAAGCCCGGATGGTCGGCGTCGATCCTGGGGCCGCGTCGAACCTCGTCGAGGAGTCCGGCATGAGCCTGGATCTCCTGCTCGCCGCACTGCTGGTGCGCAAGCACGCCGGTCGGCTCAGCGACATCGTCCACGCCGCTGTGATCACGCAGGTCGTACCGCTGATCCTTGAGGAGGGCGAGCGGGTGCTGCGCCGGCCGTCGCTGGCGGCCGGCAACGACCCGAGCCGGCCGTACGACCTGGAGACCGACCGCAGGATCGCCGAGTTCAAGATGTCGGTCTGGAAGGGCGCCGACGCGATGCGGAAGCGCGGCGCGTTCGCCGATCTGGTGCATCTCGCACTGGACAAGTCCGGCCGACGGGCCCAACTGTATGTCGCCGGACCGCCAGCGATTCACTTCCTACGCACCGCGAAGGGGTCGGCGGACTGGGGCTTGAACGGTCCTCCCCAGTGCTGCGGCAGCGGTTCGAGGAGCGGTTCGGCTCATTGGACGTGCCGATCCGCGATTTCACCGCCGAGCGTGCCGAGCATGTCGAACTGATCGACCTGACCGTACTGCTGCCGGCGATCGCTCCGCTGATTGCCTGAATCATCGGCTCAGCGGGCGGGCTTCCACACAATCGGGAGGTAGGGACATGTCCACCCTGACGGCCGAGGTGTCGAATCCGAGGAGCCCCGTAGCCCAGTGGCTGCGGTCGACGTTCCCGCATCACCATGATGTCCAGGCCGACTTCCGGGAGGCCGCCGGAGTAGCCCGCGTGCTGCCGTCCTCGGCGGTCACGCTCAGCACGCAGGGCGCGGCGATCGATTGGTGGTTGCGGTTCCTGGTCGATCCGGCACCGTCGGTCCGTCTCGCCGCAGCCGGGCTGCGCGCACGCCGAGTACCTTGCCGGCGCGCTGGACTCGAACTGCTGCACGACCTGGGCGCCATCGACGACGAGGGCGAGTTCGTCGGGCAGATTCGACCCGCCCGGTTCGCTGAGCGGTCCGACGAGTGG
The DNA here is from genome assembly GCF_042869115.1 of Micromonospora sp. NPDC007230. Lineage (NCBI taxonomy): Bacteria > Bacillati > Actinomycetota > Actinomycetes > Micromonosporales > Micromonosporaceae > Micromonospora > Micromonospora sp. NPDC007230. The sequence goes on from NZ_JBIAFE010000033.1 coordinate 39,282, forward strand.
TGGGCGCGAGTGTCGTACGCGCTGGCACTGTTGGTCGAGCTGTACCGAGCGCCCCGGGTCGACGGATCCCGCCTGATGCGACTCGGCCCGGAAAGCCGGGCCGCGGACCTGCTCGCGCTGGCCAACGCCGACGAGGTTGCCGACCTGGTCGCGATGCGGGACCTCGCGGTCGAGCGGCTGCTGCCGGCGCTGCCCTCCGGATCGGTGGTGAGCGGGACGACGTTCGACGGCAGTGCTGACCTCAACGCAGACGCCGATCTCATCGTCGACGGGGTGCTGGTCGACTTCAAGGCCACACAGGGCGGCAAGCCCCGGGTGGACGGCAGCCGGCCCGCCAAGCTGCTCCGGGAAGATCTGGACCAACTCCTGGGGTACGTGCTGCTGGACTACTCCGACAGGTTCGCGCTCCACACGGTAGGTATCTACGCCGCGCGCTTTGGGCGCTACATGCCATGGCCGCTGGCGGAGCTCTGCACCCGCCTGGCGGGGCGCCCGGTCGACCTCCCCGGGCTACGTCAAGAGTTCGCCCGGCTGGTGCGTGTCGATCTGCCGGCATACCGAAAAGAGTCGGTCAACGCGCGGCTTCACCGTCGCGTGCTCACCTCGTAGCGATTAGCCTCCGAGCCCCTGTGAGCCGGTACGGTGCTCGCATGACCTCGGAGGCGGTTGGCAGGCACATGCCCCCGGTCGTGGCGCTCGATGACCTCACGGCGATGATGGCCGCGGACGAACACCACCGGTACGAGGTTAGCCCTGAGGCAGTCGTCTCGATCCTGCCGCCGCCGGGATACGCCCACGCCATCATTGCGACCCGGCTCACGGTGTGGCTCGCCCAGGGTGGCGTCCCCGCCAACCGGATCGCCCAAGCGGTCGGGCTGCGCATCCCCGGCCGTAACGGCGGCGTCGGCGGGCGCATCCCCGACCTCGTCGTCTGGAGCACGGTCCAAGCTGACGGAGTCTGGCTGCCGGTTGGCGACGTGCTCCTCGCCGTCGAGATCATTTCGCCCGGCTCCGAGGGCATCGACACGGCGACCAAAAGCAGCGAGTACGCCGCCGCCGGCATCCCGCAGTACTGGATGGTCGACCAGGATCAAGCCCAAACCGTCACCATGCACCACCTGACCGGCGACCACTACGTCGTCCGCGCGACCATGCCGCTCACCTGGCTCCTCAAGGCCAGCCCGGCAGAGCACGACCTCGGCTGACAGACGGCGGGCGGCAAGGCAGCCTGACCGGGGTAGGGGGCCCGACCCGGTCGCCGCCGCGGAGGCGGTCCCGCTGCTGGCCAGGTTCCCCGGCCCGTGCAGGGGCTCTGCCGGCGCATCGAGTCAGATCCCCCGCAGACGCCGTCGGTTGACCGGGGGCACCCGATCCTCATCATATTGACACCTTCACATGCATCGGTAACGCTGGGTGTCTGCGTTCATGCGCTACGTCAGCATCGGGGCCGCCGTGAACATCGAAACCCTCGTACGCTCACTTGGGTATGAGTCGACGCTGGCGGTCGTATCCTCCGACCAGCTCGTCGACGAGGTGCTCAAGTACGCCAAGGAGCACGCCGGCGAGAATGACGCCTACCGCTACAGCAAACAACCCACTCCCATTCCGGTCGGGCCAGGGGTACGTACCAGCCCAGCACAGGTACTCCACGAGTTGGGCGTGGCCACCACGTTGCTGGACGCCTCACCGCTGGCGCAGGTGGCCCGGCACTGGGCACACGTCCGCTACTGCACCACGCTGACCGCGCATCGGGGCCACCTCGCGCTCTCCCGCCACGCCGGCAACGTGGTGTACCACCACAAGGTGACCCAGTCCGAGCAGCTCGGCATCGGACTGGCCCTGGTGGTTGCCAAGGCGCTGCTGCGCCGGCAACACCCGGGCTGGGACTTTCACGCCGTGGACGCGGAGGTGGCACTGAAGGCCGGTTTCCTCGACGGCGTCGGCGACGTGGAGACCACGTCGAAGACCAAGAAGCGGCCCGACTACATCCTGCTGGGGCACCACAGCTCCGGTCGCCGCAGCAGGGTGAAGATCGTGATCCTGGAGTGCAAAGGCACCCACCAGGCGGCGAGCTTCGCCTACGGGCAGCTCGCCCGCGCGGCCGTGCAGGTGGACGCCCTGCGGGTGGGCGGGCGTGGCCAGCCGTCCCTCATGGTCGCCTCGTGCCTCTCCAAGACCCGAATCACTTCGTATGTGCTCGACCCGCCAGGGGACGAAGAGCTGTGGTCCGGCGCGGACAACGACCTAGACGAACTGCTGAGCGCCAGCCCCGATGACCAGGACTGGCGACCCCGGCCAGCGCCGCCCGACGAGGCCCGAAGGTGGGAGCTTCCGGCCGAACCCGCCGGCCCGGCCGCCGAGACGTCCCTGTCCCCCGCCGAGGATCTGCCGCCCGGCGCACCAGACGTCTTCGACATCCCGGCCGAGCGGCGCGGCTGGTTCACCCAGATCCTGACCCGCGCCGCAGCGGCGACCGCGCTGCTGTTCGCCGGTAACAACGCCGCCGCCCGCGATTACGCCACGCCCCGGCAGCGGGGAGAACCGCCCGCGCCCGAGCCCCCGGCGCTGTTCGAGTTGGATCCTCCCTGGGAGTCCAGCACCGCCCGAACGCTTCACCTGCCCGATGGCCTGAGCGCCGAGGGCACCCGCTACCGGGCGCCACTGCCGGGCGGCAAGACCCTGGAGGTGTTCCGGGGCGTGGACGCCGACCTCTACCGGCAGCTCACCGAGGGCCGGATCGGGCCGTACCTGCGGGCCGCGCCGCGCGCCTACCGCAGGTGGTCGGCCTCCCGGCCCGACCAAGGAGTGCGGTCGGTGGGCCGGGACGGCACCGTCCTCGTCGTACGGCTCGCCGACCGCGACGAATTCTGAGCCCGCCAGCCCCGAAACCATACGGTCCACAAAGGCCGCGTACTGAGCCGTATGTGAGACGGGGGCGCATCTCCGGCAGACCGTCACCGGGTGCGCCTCCGACCTGCGAGCGGATCAGGAGGCGGGGCTTCCACCCGAAGGCTCGGCCGCGTTGTCGAACAGCGACCACTGGTTGCGCCACGCCTCCACGTTCGTGGGGTAGATGGCCGTATGCCGGCTGTCGGGGTTGCGCGGGCGAACACCGCCGACACTGGTCATGAACTCGTTGTGCCGCTCACGCACCCCGCTGCGCAGATCTTCTCCCGGCACGACGTAGAAGTCCCGCCGTCCCTCGGTCACGTCCACCAGGACGTAGAGGTCGACGGACGCCTCCACCGTCTTGTCGATATCTGCAATCATCCATGCGCCCCGTGCGGCAACCTGCACGGCCGCGATGCTGCCGTTGATCTTCACAAACGTCTGCGGCCCATGCAGGCTCGCCGAATAGCCCTGCAACAGGGCTTCGGCCACCGCGAGGTGCCGCCCAGCCTGGTGCTTCTGGTGGTTACTCGGAGCCATCTGTTCTCCTCGGGGGTGAGAAGGGATAGCGGGCTACGACGGCTGCCAGCCCGCGTCGATCGCATCCTGAAGCCGCCTGCTGAACACAGCATGCGCCTGCCGATACTCGTTCTCCCGGTCCGCCTTGTAAAACGGCGGAGTGTATCCCTCTGGCGCTGGAGTGCTGCCAGAGTCCTCCAAGTGCCTCAGTAGCGCCGAGTAGTGTTCCTTGGTCTGCCCATGCCCGTACTGGTTAAAGTTTCCGGCAACCTTCCGCCCATTGGAATCGAACCACATTTCTGCCTCGTAATTGGCAAGAACCCCGTATCTTGAGCGATAGGCGGCGATAAGCTCTTCAATTCCGATGCCCAGCCAGACCGACACGAGAGCATCGATTTCGACAAGTGCAGCTCGGCGCTCACGTTCAGTTCTTAGGGGCGTCTCCCATTTCCAATCACGACTAACAGTTGAAAGGGAAGCGAGGGCAGAATCTTCAATTGCCCAGCCTTCAGCCAAAGCCCACCTCGGATCATAAAGCGCGCTCCACAAATCAGCGTACGCTTCGGTGACGCAATTCAACCGTAGAGCCCGCAGCAACAAAGCCGACGAAAGAGGGTGATCCAACTCGGGGGCTGGCATGACGGTTGCATCCGCGACGTCGAGATGACGGCGGCCCGTGACACGAAGCAGATAATCGAGAGGCAGCGCCGCCCAGAAGCCTGCAACCAGAACGGTTTCCCTCTCCGTTGGCAGCGCCATGCTACGAACACCATGCACGTGAGCAGGGCCGGGCGGGATGATGGCAGCGAAGAGGCTGCGCTCGCCGTTATCCGCGATCATTTCTCGCCACGCGACTCGATAATATTCTGTGTAGCGGCGGCCGTTCCAGGTATCTTGATTCCGAATGTATTGGTCTAAGCTGCAAGCGCGGAGGTACTTCGTGCTAGGGACGAAGTCCACGGCGACGCGACTTAGGTCGACGGGCCTATCGGCATTCCCCATCCGCGGCGGCTGCTTAGCTACAGGTGTGGCGACATTGATATGCGGACCCTGGAGAATAACATCACTCCACGCCCCAGGGCTACTAACCTTCTCTCGAATAACGCCCGCTACCTTGGCACCCTTTTCGTGATAGCCAGAACTGATGCTGAAATCTCTACCCCCAAGGCGCCGGCCAACCTTAACTAGTGCAGCCATCGCCCCATCCTCCGCCACACTGACCGGGTACAGCAGCGGCACCTGTTCGGTGGGCATTTGGGTTTTGTCAAGGAGTTGCGCCCACTGAGAAAGTCGAGTGAGGTCGACGTGGATCAAGCGGCCCCAATGGGGGCGGCGATCCCAATCTCCCTGGAACTTCACCCCAGGCATCTCGCCCTCACCCGCGTGCGTCAATGAGCCCGTAAGCGCGGAGACACTATACAAATGGCTTACATGGAGGAAGTCCACGGCATGAAGACCTCCGTAGATGTGCATTCCGAACTCAAGCGTTCGACTGATCGGGCTCGCAAACGCCCAGTTCCCCCCGTTCACATAGCTAGCATGGAAACGTAGGCGACGGTATGATGCGGCTCGGAGGGCCGCCTCCCGAATCCCTTCGAAATGCGTATCAGGATGAAGCAGACCGCTGGTTGCCCCCCTCCCACAATTCTCCCAAACGCGACACATAAAGGCCCGGTAAAAATCAGGTTGAGTACCATTAAGCAAGGGATAAGTGGCGGCGGCGCCAAGCGTGGCAACCATTCCCGCGTTGGCCGCCATCTCGCCTAAGAAGTAGTCCTGTGTTCTTGCTAGAGTCGATCGCTTACGCGAAGCCCATTTCTCATCCGCGCCGACCAATTTGAACCAGGGGTCGACCTCAGCAAGAACGCCTGCCTCATCCCACTCCGGTCGGACCCAGGGCGGATTCCCGACCTGAAGGTCGAAGCCTCCCTTAATGAAGGCGTATCCGAAATGCAACTCCCAGTGGAAGAAGCTCTGCTGCTCGGCGATCCGTTCGGCGGCGAGGAGCCAGGGGAAGCGGTCGGAGAGGGTCCAGGGTGCGTCGACGCCGATGACGCCGTCGAGCTTCTGCTCGAACTCGCTCATCTCACTCAGGCTGGTGAGCTTCCGGCCGTAGAACCGCTCGGTGTCCTCGTCCACGTCGCTGCGGCCGATGAGGGCTTCGGCGAAGGTGAGCCAGTCGTCGAGGTTGGTCAGGGGCACCTGCAGGCGGAGTTGTTCGGCAATGCTCATCCGCCGGGTGCCGCCGGTCGCCTTGGTCGGCAGCTTCATCTGCTGCGGCTGCACGTTCCCGAAGATGTCCGTTGCCTCGTAGACCACCGGTTCCTCGTACGCTGGCACGTCCTTGACGTGCGAGACCTGGACTGGCGCGGTCGGGTACGCCGGGTCGGAGCCGTCGAGCAGGCCGACCTTGTCGAGCGGCCAGAACCACAGCGCGCACCACAGGTCCATGAGCGTTTTGAGCCGCCAGTACGGCGTGCCGGGAGCGGTCAGGTCGGCGAGGATCTTTTCCCGGGCCACCGCCTCGCGCACCTCGGGCAGGTCGTCGGCGCCCCAGACCTTGATGTCGCGGCGGATCTCCCGCTCTGAGATGGCGAGCCGCTGCTGCACCAGGCCCCACAGGAACTCCACCCGCCGCGCGAGGGCCTGCAACCGCTTGACCTGCGAGTTCTTTCCCTTGGCGGACGGGGTGCGCTTCATCGCCGTACGCCATGCCTTGAGCTTGGCGGTCTCTTCCGGTGCCAGCTCGCGGGCCTCCTTCTCCCCCGCGACCGCGCCCCACCCGTCGGCGGGTAGAAGGAAGTGGTGGATGGTGCCCTCGTCGATCGGCCCGTCCCGGAACGGCTTCTCGGCCGGTGCGGTGGTGAGCCAGGACTTGTCGGCGAGCTGCTTCGGGTCGTATAGCTTGCGCCCGCAGCCGATGAGCGAGTTGCCGCGCTGGAGGTGCAGGCCGAACCAGGGCGCCTGGAGGCCGGCGTGCATGACATTGAGCCAGAGCGACACCTCGGCCAGCTCGACGGCGGTGCGGTTGAGGTCGACGCCGTAGCAGTTGTGCAGGGCGATGTACGCCTTCACCCGTTGGAGTTCCAGGTGGTAGTCCTCGGGGTCGAGGGTGACGTCGAGTTCCTTTTGGCGGCGGCGCAGGTATTCGGCGGCGACCTGGTTGATCGCCTCGTTGAGGAACGCGCCCGAACCGAGCGCTGGCTCGCAGATCGTCCAGTCCAGCAGCTCGCGGGCCGGGGTGACCGTGCCGTCCTGGTCGAGGCGGTACTTCAGGGCGAGCTGGACGGTGACTTCGGTGAGCGACTGTGGGGTGTAGTAGGAGGCGCTCGTCTGCCGGTCCCGGCCGGCGAGCCGGTAGACGAACGCGCCGGGGGCGTAGCTGACCCGGCTGCGCACGCCCGTGTACGGGTCCTCCTTGTAGACGAAGACGCCGTCCTCATACTCGTCGGCCTTGGAGGCCGGGATCATCCAGGAGCCGTCCTTGGGGTCGCCGTTCTTGGCAACCTCATAGAGCTGCTCGGTGGCTACGAAGCCGGTGTACGACATCAGGCCCTCGTAGACCGCGCCGAGCTGGTTGATGCCGAGCTGGGCGTACGAGATGAAGCCACCGCGGCGCTTCTTGGCGCCCTTGGTGAGCATCAGCCGGCGCAGCACCTGGTAAAGGACCTTGTTGCGCAGCCGGGTGTCGATGGTCGGCGCGTCGGGGGCGTCCGGGTCGTCGCTGTCGGGCCTGGGGATGAGCTGGCCAATGAGCTTGGTCTTTTCAGGCAGGAACAGGTCCGAGCGCATCGGCTCGAAGCGCAGTCCCTCGCCCTCGCTGGCCTTGTCTCCGACTTCCGCGCCGCCGCGCGGCCGGTGGCCTCCGTTGACCATGCGGAAGAGCAGGTCGAGCGACTCGTACAGGTGGAAGCCGCCCTCGGCGGAGGGGGCGAGGCGGCGGGAGACGAGGTCGCCGATACGGGCCAGGCTGTAGCCCTCGACGTACTCGCGGTCGTTGACCGGCAGCACGCCCAGCTCGGGACGGGCCTCCGCGTAGAGCAGGAAGAGGATCCGGTAGAGGTAGCGCAGCGCTTCCCGGCCGAGTTCCTTGGCCAGTTCGTCGAGGTCCATCACCTGTTGCGGCTGGTAGCCGGCCTGCCGGATGCGTTCGAGAACCTCGTTGGCGATGAGCTCGACGGAAACCTTCAGGCCCTCGCGAAGTTCGCTGGAAACGCCAACGGCGTGCTGGCGGGAGCCGGCGACCAGGTCAGCGAGGGGTTCGCTGCCGCCCTCGGCGGGCGGACGCAGCGAGTCCGCGCCGAAGAGCGCGGCGACGACGTCGTACTCCTTGTCGTCGTTGCGCGCGTACGCGGTGTCGAGGCTGACTGCGAGATAGCGGCCTTCGCCCCAGGCGCTGCGGTCGGCGAGGGTGATGACGCCGCCGCTGAGGATGAGCACGTAGCGGGGCGGGTTCTCGGCGGCGAAGAGCCAGGACGCGAGCTTCGCACCCGTGATGATGGTCTCGTTACCGGGCAGGGTGACCGGGTGGAGCAGGCGGCCGGCGTCGTCCGGGTCCTGGGCGGCTTCGGCGTCGACGGCCCAGCCGCAGTCGAGCGCGACGATGCCGTGCGCGGTGGTCAGCTCGGCGTGGGCAACGGTGAGCTGGTGTTCCTGGCCGGTGCGCTCGACGGTGATGGTCTGCGGCTGCGGCTCGAAGCCGAGTCCCTTCAGCAGTTCCTGGTGCAGCTTGCGTAGCCGCTCCGGGTCGAAGAACTCCTCATCGGCCAGCTCCGTCTTGGCATCGAAGTAGGGCCGGCGCATGCCGCGAAGTCCGGCGCGGGGCGTGACTCGCCCGCCCTTCTCGTCCTCGGACCATTGCTTGAGCAAGCCGCCCTTGAGGGTGGTGGGCAGGATCTCGGCGAGGTAGTGGGCGGAGAGGTATTCGCCGCGGTTGGTCAGCGACTCGAAACTCATGCTGCACTCTCCGGGGACGGGACGAGGACGGCGAGCACCCGCAGCAACGGGTCACCTGCGGTTTCCAAGCGGTCGAGCAGGTCCTTCTGCTCCTGGACGGTGGCGTCAACGCGCTGACGGCGCTTCTCGCGATGCGGCGCGGGCAACTCGTCGAAGATGCTGGCCTGCTGGAAATGGGTCAGCTGCTGGCGGTACTTCTCCAGCGGCTCGGCGTTGGCCGCAGCCCACTCGGCGCGCTTGCCCTCCAGGTACTCCCGGGCCACCTCGACGGCCTGCGGCAGGAGCTGGCTGAGCGGTTCGACCGCGATCGCTTCCGCGCGGTTGACTATCGACGGGCTGACGTTGGCCTCGCCGAGCACTTCGTCCATGGGCCGGATCTCCGGCGACGCGGGCAGGCCAGAGACGGCCATCCACTGCACCACGGTCGGCTGGCCGAGGCGGTTGGCGTAGACGCCTTGGATCAGGTAGGTCGGGGTGGCCACGTCGGCGGTGAGCACCGGGGCCTGCTGGCGGCCAAGGCGGATGAGCACCTTGTCGACCAGCCAGTCGACCATCGGGTGGACGTCGCTGAGGAAGGCGATCTCCGGCCACATCGGGGTCTTGCTCTGCCGGGCCTGGTCGAGCTTGCGCTGGGCGAGCTTGCGGTCGAAGGTGACCTTGAGCCGCAGGTCCTCGCCCTCGCGATGGGCGCGCAGGTAGGAGCGGGGCAGGTCGGTGAGCCGGTGGACCAGGTCGTCGGGGGCGAGGAAGGTCAGCAGCTCGTCCTCACGGCGCAGGTCGATGTGGTCCTCGGGCCGGTCATCATAGATCTCGTGCAGGGCCGCGTCGACGAAGTCGCGGGTGGAGTCGAACAGCTTCGGCACCCGGGCTCGCCCGATATCAGCGGCGACCGGGGCGGTGCCGACCTCGCCGAAGAGGTCGGCCATCACGTCGATCTCGGTGTGGACGGCTTCGTAGGACTCGTCGACGGTTTTACCGTTGAGCAGGTCGCGGACCAGGCGGTCCTCCTCGGCTTTTGCGTCGTAGAGGCCGGTGGCGGCTTCGACGCTGCCGAGGCTGTGGTGGGCGACTTCCTCGCGCTTCAGCAGCTTCTCCGAGACGGTCCGGTCGTCCTTGGCGTCGTCGCGGTCGGAGGTGAGGATGAGCGCGCGGAACTGGGGCTGGTGCTTCTGCCCGTAGCGGTCGATGCGGCCGTTGCGCTGCTCGATGCGGATCAGGCTCCACGGGATGTCGTAGTGGACCAGGTGGTGGCACTGCTGGTGCAGGTTGACACCCTCGGAGGCGACGTCACCAGTAAACAGCAGCCGCACCTCGCTGCCAGCCAGTTCGAACTCCTGCAGGATTTTCTGCTCGTCGGTGTCGGCGACGCCGCCGTGCAGGACCCGTACGGCGTTCGGCTTGAGGCCGAGCATGCCGGGGACGACCTCGGCGAGCCACTTGATGGTCGGCACCCGCTCGGAGAAGACCACCGCCCGGGTGTCGCTGCCCTTGCCGACGCCGATCTTCTTCAGCTCCTCGACCAGCTTCCGCAGCTTGCTGGAGTCCCGGTCGGTCATCGCAGAGGTGAGCTCCGCGAGCCGATCGAGAGCCGCCCGCTCGGCGCCGGTGGCCTTCTTGCGCCGGTTGGTCACCGTCTCGTGCAGGGCACGGTGGGAGGAGAGGAAGGACTTCAGCAGGGTGTACGGGAAGAGCCGGTGTTGGCCGGTGATCGCTTCGTCGCTCCACTTGCCGGCCAGCCACACGTCGGTCAGTTCGTCGAAGATCTGTTCCTCGGGCGGGCTGGCCTGGCAGTGCAGTGCCTGGGACGGGCCGCGGTCGGCCCAGCGGTCGCCGATCTGGTCGCGTACCTCGGGGCTGATCTTCGTGCGGCGCAGGTAGAGGTGGGCGATGTCCTTGGCGTCGTAGTCCTTCTCGTTGGCGATGGCCGCCGGGTCGAGTAGCGAGATGAGCTGTGCGAAGGACTCCTTGTCGCCGTTGTGCGGGGTGGCGCTGGCCAGCAGCAGCGCGTCGGTCTTCGCGGCGAGCCGGCGGGCCAGCTCGTTGCGCTGCGTGCCCTTGTTGATGAGGTTGTGCGACTCGTCGATGACGACGACGTCCCAGGTGGTGGCTTCGAGGTGGTGCCCGAACTGGCCGGCGTCCTTGAGGGTGTCGACGGAGATGATGGCCCGCTTGAAGTAGGTGAACGGGTTCCGCCCGGCGGGGATCTCCTGCTGGATGCGCTGGATGCCGGTCGAGTCGAGCCGCACCAGGGGGATGGCGAAGCGGGTCCACAGTTCCCGCTGGAACTGCTCGAGCACCTGCTGCGGGGAGACCACCAGGATCCGGTCGCCCCGGCCGCGACGGATCAGCTCGGCGAGGATCAGCCCGATTTCCAGGGTCTTGCCCAGGCCAACCACGTCGGCGAGGAGGATCCGCGGTCGCAGGCCGGACAGTGCCAGTTCGACCGGGCGCTGCTGGTAGGTCAGCGGGTCGAGCAGGAACCGGTCGGCCAGGGCCACGCCGCGCTCGGTGCGGGGCAGCGGAGTGCGCCGCAGCACCGCTTCCAGGAAGAGTCTGCTCTGTCGGAACCGCGACGAGTGGTCAGGAACCAGTTCCGTCTCCTCGGGCACCAGCGGCGTGATGTCGTCGAGGGCGGTGAAGAAGGTCGCCTCGACGTCCTGCACGAACTCCGAGACGCCGACGGCCTTGATCATGGTGCCGTCCGCCGTGCCGGTCTTGACGCTGCGGACCAGCCACTCCTCGTCCCGTACGACGATGCGGGAACCCGGGGCGAAGGTGGCGTCCTGGGAGGTGGTCATCTGGTGGAGCCTTCCTACAGGGTCGAGCGGCGGGCGTACTGGCGGCGGATCTTGTCGACCAGCCAGCTGACGTCGACGCGCTGGTCGGCGACTCGTTCCGGGTCGGCCTTGGTCGGGGTGGTATCCGGCTCGGGGCCGGTCTCGTCCTCGATGACCCTGGCGGATTCCGGGTCCTGCTTCGGATCCTGCAGGGCGGGCGGAACGCCCAGTTCGGTGCCGCTGTCGTAGGTGAGCTCGGCGACTTCGTGCCGCAGGTCGAGGATGCCCTTGCCGCTGGTCGCGGTGGCTACCGCGAGCAGGCGGGCGCGGACGTCGTCGAGTGCGGGCCGGGCGCTCGGGTCGTAGGCGAGCATCGCCCCGAGCAGTCCGATCAGTTGGCCCGGCACGTCCGACAGGTCCGGCAGGTCGGTCGGCTCGCTGATGCGCAGGAGCAGGTTCCAGGAGTTCGTCGACGGGTAGAGGCCGTGCCCGGTGAGGGCGAAGACTAGGGTCGCGGCGAGGCCGTAGATGTCCACCGCCGCGGTCAGCTCGCGCTCGCCGCGCACCTGCTCGGGAGCCATGTAGGCGGGCGTCCCGACCATCTCTCCCGTCTGGGTGAGGTATTCGTCTCGTCCGATCAGGATCGCCAGGCCGAAGTCGATGAGCTTCGGTCCGTCCGGGCTGAGGATGATGTTCTGCGGCTTGAGGTCGCGGTGCAGGAGGCCGGCCTGGTGCACCCGGGCCAGCCCGTCGGCGAGCATCGCGCCGGCCATGGCTGCCACCGGCAGCGGCATCGCTCCCCGGGCGTCGACATGCTGGCGCAGGGTGGCACCGGGCACGTACTCCACCGCGAGCCAGGCAGGGTCGGCGTAGGGGTCGGCGTCCTCGAAGCGGGCCACCCGTGAGCCGAAGACCAGCTTGAGGTTTTCCACCTCGGCGGCGAACCGTTCGCGGACGGTCGGCGCCGAGATGAGGTGCTGCTTGATCACCTTGAGTGCGACCCGGTCGGCGGTCGGGGAGACGGCGAAGAACACGTCGCCCATCCCGCCCGACCCAAGTGGCTTGATCAACTCGAAGCCACCAATGGTGCCCAGCGTCATCCCGCCCCCTCACGATGACACCCGTCTGAAGTTGCTGCCCGCCGTATCGGCCCCACACCTGGCGGACGCATGACCGTACAACGCTGGACGATCATGCGGCTAGTGCCCGTCCGGCGGTTTGCGCTGGTCTCGACGCCGGGCGCCCGGCGTGAGGTCGCCTCGCGCCAGTCCATCCGTTGACAGCTGGGCGAGTTCCGCCCCGAGCTCCGCCACCTGTCGGATTGCCGACTCAAAGGCGTCCAGCCGCCGGAACGTCTCCCCGTGTATCCGCTGCTCGTCCAGCGGTAGCCGGCGGACCTGTGCTCTGCGGATGTCGAAGCGCAATGTCCCGGACAGGCTCGACGTCTGCTTCTCGTTCGCCGAGGTGCGCAGCTGGCCGGCGAGAAACCACGAATCCAGCGCGGCAGGGTTGGGCCGCAGGAGGTAGAGGTTCGGGCCCAGGAGGGCTTTCTCGTCGGTGATGACTCGGGCGGTGAGTCGACTGGCATGTATCGGCACCACCACGTCACCCTCGGCGAGCCTGACGGGTTGACCCGCAACTCTGCATATGGAAGGAGCGGCTCCTTCCACGACGTCGCGGGCGGTGAGCACTGCGGTTTCGTCGGCTGTCTCCGGCTCGTCTTCAGTGTGCCGGCCTGTTGTCGGGCGCAGCGGGCCGATCAGCTGCAACGCGCCGACTTTGGCGAGTTCGGCGACGGTCAGGATCGGCGAGGACGACTGCTCGGCGGGCGCCGGCGTGACCTGCGGCATCATCGCCGGCAGGTCGCCGACGATGGCGGCCAGGCGCTCTTGGGTGCGTACCAGATGCTCTCCGGTGGCTTCGCCCCTGACGGCGGGCTGGCGGCGTGCGGGGGTGAGGTCGACCTCTTCGTCGAGCAGCTCGATCACCGGGACGGCCCGGGCGAAGCCGGCTTCCTCGACGTCGGCGTCCGGTGCGGCGGCAAAGGACCGCCACGTGCCGAGGATCCGCGGGTAGTTCGTGGCGACATCGCCGGCGGCGGCGTCGATCAGCAACGTTCGCGCGGGTGGCGGTGCCTCAGGCGCGGGCCGTCGCAAGACCCACAGGTGCAGGGGTACGCCGTGCGGCGCGGCCACGCCGGGCGGGAGTGCGATAACGGCGCGTAGGGCGCCGCGGCGGAGCAGTTCGGCGCGGATGCGCCGGCCGGCGCGGCGGCTGGCGACAGTGGGTGGCATCAACAGGACAGCGTGGGCACCGGCGCGCAGGTGGGCGAGGGCGTGCTGGGCCCAGGCCAGTTCGGGTTCGGTGCGCGGAGTGGTGCCGACGATCCAGCGTGGGTCGTGACCGAGTTCCTCGTCGCCCCAGTTGGTGGCGCCGAAGGGCGGGTTGCAGACCACGGCGTCGAAGGTGCGTCCGGCGAAGGCGTCCGCACGTAGTGAGTCGCCGGTGGACAGCTCCCCTTGAACGTCGCGCAGGGCCAGCCACAGTCCGGCGAGCCGGGCAAGGTCCTCGTCGATTTCCTGCCCGTGCGCCGAGGTGCAGCCGGCACGGGCGGCAGCGCGGAGGACGGCGCCGGAACCGGCGGCCGGGTCGAGGACGGAGCCGCCGCCGACACCGGCGAGCCCGACCATGAGGTCGGCCAGGTCGTCGGGGGTGGCGAAGAGTCGGCCGGGTCCGGGGGCGGAGAACCGTTGCCACAGCGCGTCGAAGGCGCCCTGCGGTGCGAGTTCGTCGGCGAGCGCGTCGATGTCGGGTAGCAGCGGCGTGAGCTGCGGACCTGCTGATCGGTCGGGGCGTTTGCCGCGTTGCCGAGCTAGGAGCAGGGCGCCGACGGCAGCCAGGCCGGCGGCCGGTGACTGGCTCGCGGCAGCGAGGCGCTGCCAGAGCCGGTCGGCGGTGGCAAGTTCGGGCAGTTTTCCCTGGTCGCGGAGCCACTGCTCGACCTGGATGAGGTCGAACTCGGGGCTCGCCGGGGTGCCGCTCACCGGGGCGGGGAAGTCGCCGTGCCGTTTGCGCCAGTTGCTGACCGCGGCGCGACCGACCCCGGCGAGCCGGGCGATCTCCGCCGCCGTGATGGTCGGGGTCTCCTGCACGTTCGGAGTGTGTCACACCTGTCAAGCATCATGTGCGTTGACAGTGTTCACAGATAATGCTCTCATTGACGCCGCAACGTTCACAGCAGGAGGAAAACGATGCGCAAGACCACGACCCTCGCTCTGATCGCTACCGGCCTCGTCGCGCTGGGCTGCGGCGCCGGCAGCACCGACGAGGGCACCGGCAGCAAGGCCGACGCCGGCGCCGGCAAGGGAGACGACAAGCCGAAGACCGCGAAGATCGGCCAGCCGGCCCGGGACGGGAAGTTCGAGTTCACCGTCAAGTCGTCGAAGTGCGGCGCCGCCAAGATCGGCACCGACCTGGTCGGCGCGAAGGCGCAGGGCCAGTTCTGCCTGGTCACGATCAACGTGAAGAACATCGGCAAGGAGTCGCAGATGTTCGACGGCAGCAGCCAGAAGGCGTACGCCGCGGACGGCACCGAGTACTCGGCCGATGGCGGCGCCGCGATCTACGCCAACAAGAACGCCGAGACGTTCCTCAACGACATCAACCCCGGCAACCAGGTCACCGGCGTCGTCGTCTTCGACATCCCGAAGAACGTCAAGCTCGCCAAGCTCGAGCTGCACGACTCGCCGTTCTCCGGCGGCGTGACGGTCTCCCTCACCTGATCAACCGAGGCGCCGGGGCGGGCGCAACCGCCCGCCCCAGCCTTCCCGTCCCCGATTCCCGTTCACAGAGGAGACGGTCATGACTGACCCCACCAGCCCGATGCCGCCTGACCAGCCCGCCAACCAGGCCGGTGGCCCGCCGCAACCGGCGCCGCCCCCGCTCTCCGCCGCTGGCCCTCCGCCCGCCCCTCAACCCCAGGACGCCACCCTCTTCAGCCAGCCCATCCCGGCCGCTCCCGCCAAGCGGTCCAACGCTCGCGCGTGGGCCGTTGGTGGTATCGCCCTTGTCGTTGCCCTCTGCTGCGGCGGCGCCGCCATCAACGCCATCAACGGAAACGATGGCGCTGAGCCGCAGTCCATCGCCGCCACGTCGGCCAGCCCGAGCAGCGCCGCCCCCACCACCGCTTCGCCGACGACAGCCGCACCGACCACGGCTGCGCCCACGTCGGCGGCCCCTGCCACCACGGAACCGGCGCCCACCACCGCTCCTCCGACGCCGAAGCCGAAGGTGATCAAGGGACGCGGTGACGACCTGGTGCGGGTCGGCGAACTGAGCGACCTGTCCATCGTGAAGTTCACCTGCAAGTGCACGAGCAACACGGTGCTGAAGAGTGACGGCGACGGCCTGCTGGTCAACGAGATCGGCTCGTACACCGGCAAGCGGTGGATCAACCTGGAGGACGGCTCGCTGACCACCCAGTTCGAGATCGAGGCGAGCGGATCCTGGACGCTGACCATCGGGACCGTCGCCCAGATGGCCACCAAGTTCCCGACCGGCAAGGCTTCCGGCAAGGGCGACGACGTGCTGGTGCTGGGTGGCGACGCCACCGCCGCCAAGATCACCCACCGTCGGGGCGATTCCAACTTCGTCGTCTACGCCTACTCGATCGACACGGGCGAGGGCGGGCTGCTGGTCAACGAGATCGGTGGCTACTCCGGCGTCCGTCCGCTGTCGGCGCCCGCGCTCGTCCAGGTCACCGCCGACGGCTACTGGACCATCACGCCCGCCTGATCCATCTATGACATCAGCTCCACAGCATCCCCGCAGCACCACACATGCCAGCGGCCCGGCCCGAGCCGCCGGCACCGCACGCCCTCCCCGAGCCGCATCAGCGGAGGCCCTGATGAACCGCACCGAACCCCTGGTCGAGCTGATCTTCGACCGGCTCGCCGCCGACCACGTACCCGATGACACCGCCGAGGTGGTCCTCGCCGCGCTCAGCGGCGAGACCGACCTGGCCGCCGCGCTCGCCGGCGAGCCGACCACCCTCGCACCGCAGCGCACGGCAGCGGACGAGCCGCAGGAGCGGATCTGGCTCTCGTCCGTCACCGTCGCCGGTTTCCGCGGCGTCGGCCCGGAGCGCACCCTGGCGATCGAGCCCGGCCCTGGGCTGACCGTGGTGGTCGGCCGCAACGGCTCCGGCAAGTCCAGCTTCGCCGAGGCGGTGGAACTGGCCCTGACCGGCGACAGCGCCCGCTGGGCCGACCGCAACAGCGTGTGGCGTACCGGGTGGCGGAACCTGCACGCCGGCGACCCGTGCCGAATCGCCGTCGACCTGCGAGTCGACGGGGTCGCCACGCCCACCCGCGTGATCCGCGAATGGCCGTCCGAAGCTGAGCTGGGCGAAGCCGAGGTGAGCGTCACCAGCGGGCACGGCAGCCACAAGGATCTCGCCGAGCTGGGGTTGACCCGGCCGCTGGAGCTGTACCGGCCGTTCCTCACCGCCGCCGAGCTGGGCCGGCTCAGCGCCGGCACGCAGAGCCAGCTCTTCGACGCGATCTCCGCGATCCTCGGCCTGGAGGCGATCACCGACGCCGACCGCCGGCTGATGGCCGCCGCGCGCCCCCTTGACGCCGCCATCAAGGAGGTACGCGCGCAGCGCGCCACTCTCGCCGCCGCTCTGGCTGAGGTGCCGGACGAGCGGGCGCGCCGGGCGGCGGCGCTGCTCGTGACGGGCCCCGACCTGGCGGCGCTGGCGGCGATCCTCGCCGAGCCGGATGAGGCGACCGCGGACGAGGCGGTGCTGCTGTGCCGGCGGCTGGTGGCGATGCAGCTGCCCGATGCCGACGAGGTGACCCGGCTCGCCGGGGAGCTGTGGGAGGCGGCCGCCGAGGCGCGCTGGCACGACGGCGGCCGGTCGCGGGCGTCGCTGCGCAGCGCCGAGCTGCTCCGGCTGGCCCTCGAGCACCACGACGACCGGGGTGACGGGCCGTGCCCGGTCTGCGCGACCGGCCGCCTCGACGGCGACTGGCGGGCCAGCGCCGCCGCGTCGCTGTCGGAGCTGCGTGACCGCACCCTGGCCGCCCAGGCGGCCGCCGCGCGGCTGACCGTCATGCTGCAGCGGGCGCACTACCTGATCGACGACCTCGACGTGCCCGACGGCGACCTCGCCGGAGTCCCAGTCGGTGAGCTGCGGGCGGCCGTGGCGGCGCTGCGGTTGGCGCCGGGCGGGCCGGAGGACCTCGCCGACCACCTGACCGCCCGGTACCCGGCGCTGCTCACGGCGGCGAAGGCCGCGCAGGCGTACGCGGAGGGCCTGCTCCGACAGCGCGACACCGGCTGGCAGGCCGCGGCGGGTGAGTTGCGCTCCTGGATTGCGGCAGCCGGGGCGCTGCCGGAGCGGGAATCCGCCCTCGCCAGGGTGAAGGCCGCTCGGGCGTGGCTGCGGGCGACCGGGGCGGAGCTGCGTAACCAGCGGGTGGCGCCCTTCGCGGAGCACTCGCAGCGGATCTGGGCGCAGCTGCGGCAGGAGAGCAACGTCGAGCTGGGCGCGATGACCCTGGAGGGTACGAACACCCGGCGGCGGGTGGTGATCCCGGTCAGCGTGGACGGCGCCGACAACGGCACCGCGCTCGGGGTGATGAGCCAGGGTGAGATGCACGCCCTCGGGCTGGCGACGTTCCTGCCGCGCGGCTGCGCGCCGGAGAGCCCGTTCCGGTTCATCGTGGTCGACGACCCGGTGCAGAGCATGGATCCAGCCAAGGTGGACGGGCTGGCGCGGGTGCTCGCCGAGCTGGCCGAGCAGCGGCAGGTGATCGTGTTCACCCACGACACCCGGCTGCCCGACGCCCTCGGCCGGCTCGATCTGGGTCAGTCCCGCATCGTCGAGGTGACCCGCGCCGAACGGTCCGTGGTGACCCTGCGGCACGGTTCCGACCCGGTACGCCGCTACCTGGACGACGCGTACGCCCTGGCCCGCAATGAGGAGATCGCCGCCGAGGTGCGTGGGCCGGTGGTGGCGGAGCTGTGCCGCTCAGCGATCGAGGCGGCCTGCCACCGGATCGTGTGGTGGCGGCGGGTAGCCCGGGGTGTGCCGCACGACGACATCGAGGCCGCCGTCGTGGCCGCGTCCCGGCGGCTGACCACGACGCTCGCGTTGGCGCTGTTCGACGACGCCGACCGGGGCGCCGACGTGCTCGGGTATCTGAGCCGCCGGCACGGGTCCCGGGCCGTCGGCGCGTACAAGGCGTGCAAGGAGGGCGTGCACGGGGCGTACCTGTTTGACCTGCCCGGCCTGGTCGCGGACGTCCGCCACCTCACGGAGGTCCTGCCGCCGCCCCGCGCGGGTCGCGGGGAGGTCCGGTCGTGACCGCGCCGACGCCGCAGCGCTGCCTGGCGGCGGCCGACGAGATGCTGCGCGGCGCTGGCGGGCTCGGCGCGGCCGCGGTGACAGCAGGGTGGTGGCCGCGGGCGTGTGCCTGCCTGATCCGGCTCGCCCTTGAGGGTGGCGTCGACGCCTACTGGCGGCGGGTCAAGCCGACCGTGGCCGCGTGCCGGCAGGGCCGGGCGAAGCAGCTGATGCTGCGCGGGCGGCTCGGGCCCGGCGGCCAGGTCGCCCGTCGGGTCGCGTTCACCTGGGCGGCGCTGTCGGCCGCCGCCCACCACCACTGCTACGAGCTGGCACCGACGGCCGCCGAGCTGCGTCGCCTGCACACCGAGGTGAGCGCCCTGCTCACCCAACTCGAAAAAGGAACGGAACCCGAACGATGACCTACCCGCAGCCGGGCGTCGACCCCACCCGCCCGCAGCCGCCGGTCCCCTCTCTGCCGGGGCCGTATCCGCCGGTGTCCGCTGTTCGCGGGCCGTACCCGCCGGTGTCCCCACCGGGCGGCGCGTACCCGCCGGTCTCGGCGGTGCCGTACCCGGCCTTTCCGCCGGTTGTGCGGCCGGTCGCCGTGCATCCGCCGCTGACGTCGGGCATTGCCACGGCGTCGCTGGTGCTCGGGATCCTGGGCGTGCTCGGCGGGTGGTGTTTGTTCGGGCTGCCTTGCATCCTGGCCGTCATCCTCGGCCACGTCGCCATGCGGGACACCCGCGACGGCACGCGGTCGGGGCACGGCATGGCCGTCGCCGGTCTCGTCCTGGGCTACGTTTTCGTCGGCCCGATGATCATCTTCACCGTCATGGCGTTCTTCGGCAGCGTCCTCGGCGCGGCCACTCCCACACCCTGACCCGGGGCAACGCAGGTAGTTGGCCGCAACCGCGGTCGGGCGAGGCGCCCACGAGGTGCCGGAAAGACAGGAAGAATGTCCCAGGAGAACCGCGACCGGGCCGTTGAACTGTCCCGCGAGGACGAGGGCTACGTCATCACGGCCCGCTGGTACAGCGACGGCGGGTCGCACGAAATCAGCGGACCGGACGAGGTGGTCATCCACCTGGCCGACGACGCGGCGCCTGAGATCCGCCAATGGGGCGTCACGTCGGCGGTCCTGCACCGGATGGGCCGGCAGGTCGACGACATGGTCGCTGAGGCCCACGAGATGCCGAGCGTCGGGGCGCACCAGGTGATGGTGCGCCGCTATGTCGAAGGCCGGCTCGCCGAACTGGCCAAAGCGCGGGGTACGACCGCGGACGGCTTCGAGTCGGACCTACTCGCGGTCTTCGAAGACCTGACCGGTCGCGGACATGCCGACCCGCTCGGGGTGCTCGCGATGGCCACCAGCCGGCCGCGAACCGACCTTGACCATCTGCTCGATGTGGCTCGCCAGCGGAATGATCACGACGGGCGTAGATCGTCCGGGGCAGTAGTGACCTAATCGGTGTGGTGACCTTCGCCAGTTCGGCGGCGAACTCGGCGTCGGTGAGGGCCTCACGCTGGTATTGCCGGGTCAGCGCCCGAAACAGCCACCACGACATCGCCGAAAGAACGTTGGTTCGGCAGCCGCCGTTCGAGACTCCGCTGCTGGAGCGGAGACGTGGCGGGGCCGCCGCGTGATCGTCTGTACGTTATGGACATAGTTCAGGTCCGGCGGTGGCCCCGCGCCACAGAGCGGCCTGGTCGACTGCGACCCAGGTGGGCGCTGTTCGAACCGCCCACGCCGCAGGCGTCTCAATCAACCAACTCGCCAGTGCGGCGTCCACCGTTCGACGATCTGGCGCAAGGTCCGCTCGGCTGGTCGAATTGGAGACTCAGTTGGGACGTGATGACGTTAGGAGTTCAAGGCATGGCAACAGGTGCCCTCGACGGACCGGTTCCGGAAGCAGCCGTACGTGGGCAGCGTGTCCTCGACCTCCTGGATAAGGCAATCGCCATCCAGAGCCCACTGGTGCGCAAGAATATCGCCCGGGCACGCCAGCGGAACCCAGAGGCGACACCAGCAGAGGTGATCCGCAATCTGGAGCGGATGTACGTCAGCGCCTTGGCCGGGACGGGTGCTGCAGTTGGCGGAGCTGCAGCCGCGCCCGGCGTCGGCACGGGCGTCGCACTGGCACTGTCTGCAGGCGAGGTTCTCTCATCTCTTGAGCTGAGCGCCCTCTTCGCGCTCTCGATCGCCGAAGTCCACGGGGTCCCCATCGACGAGATCGAGCGTCGCCGAACGATCGTGATGGGAATCATGCTCGGCGGGTCCGGCTCCGCCACCATTGCCAAGGTCGCGGAGCGTACGGGGCAACACTGGGGACGCCAGGTTGTCGCCAAGGTGCCTGCCGAGACGTTGCGTCAGATCAATAAGATCTTGGGTAAACACTTCGTCACGAAGTACGGGACCAAGCAGGGAATCATCGTTCTCGGTCGAGTGGCACCGTTCGGTATCGGCGCTGTGATTGGTGGTGGCGCCAACGCTGCCCTCGCCACTCTGGCTGTGCGGGCCGGTCGTCGCGCATTTGGCCCACCCCCGATGTCGTGGCCATGACTGACGCGCAGTACCCCGCCAACGTCCGAGAACTCGCATGACTGCATCCGAGTGTGGCCATCCGGTGCTGCGGGCGGCCGCGCTGGCGTTCACGGCTGATGGGCCGGCTCGGGGAGCAGCACGTCCGGCCAGTCACCGGTTTCCGCGCCCTGGATCCGGGCGAGGGCGTATGTGCACACCGCAGCCCACCCCTCGTCCTCGGCGACAAGGCTATCCTCGGCGCCCCAACGCCACCACAGTTGCCGGTACGGTGACTCGGCGTGTGCCCGCAGCACCGGAATCGCGGCGGCCGCCGCCGGTCCGATGTCGGCCAGCGCTCGGACCGCCAGTACTCCCCATGGGCAGCACTCGGTGTAGCGCACCAGCGTCGGCACGACCGGGTCGGCGTCGCCGGTGATATGCCAGTACGCGATGGCCGCGTGGATCACCCGCCACTCGTCGTCGCTGTCGAAAATCGGCGGGAGCAAATCGGCGAGCTCGACGGCGTGTGGTCCTACCTCGGCCAGGATTTCCAGCGAATGGCGGTCGCGTATCTGGTTACGCAGCACACCCAGCAGGTCGTCCGGATCGCCGCTGATCCACCACAACGCCCGGGCGGCGATCCGCTGCCGGTCGGCGTCGTCGCTCGCGCGCAGGGCGGTCAGTTCGGGCAGTGCTGCGGCGGCGGCCGGCCCGAGGTCGCCGAGAAGTATGCCCGCCGAGTAGGAGTGCTCCGCGGCCTGCCGCTGCAGCACCGGCACCAACGCGGCCGGGTCGGCGCCGACTCTGCCGGCAGCCCGGATCAGCCGGGCGCGGTCGTAGCCGGCATCGGCCGCCTCGACAGCGTCGACGATCACGGCCCGGCACATTTCGGCCCACGGGCCAAGCGCCGAGAGGGCGTCCGCCAGTTGGGCTAGGCGCAGCGGCCGCGCGCGGAGCCGGGCGGCGAGGTACGCGTCGGCGCGCGGATCTCGTAGCCGGCTGAGTGCGGTGAGCGCGGCAGCGCCCAGAGTCCGCTCGGACGCCCACGCCGAGTCTTCGCTGCCCACGGGGCCCCGCTCGACGGCGGCCCACAACAGATCGGAGGCGCCGGTGGCGGCCCGGCCCGCGCCGGCCAGGTGCCGCAGCGTGCGCAGGCGCACCGCTTCGGCGGGATCCTGCTGGGCGGCGATCAGCACCGGCACCAGCGCGCCAGCGGCAGGCCGCCAGGCGTGCAGTGGCACGGCGACGGCGTGGGCAGCGGCTTCACGGACCGTGGTGTCGTGTCCCAGAGGCCCAGACATACGTCCAAGGGGCATCCTCCCGATCGACCCACTGAACGCCCTCGCGCCAGCCCGGTAAGGGTTTGCGAGTCTAGGAGGCAGCATCTTGTCCTTGTCAATGCCCGGTTTGTCGGCTGGACATGATCGTTCGGCGAGGTAGAAACTCAGGGGATGGCTACGGCTTCGCATAGCGCTGCCCCGAACGCGGTCGGCTACCAGCATCAGACCTGGTGGGCGTTGGTGGAGCTCCTGCAGTCGGGGGTTGACAGACCGGACGCGTCCATCACCTTAGAGTTGCATGACGACATCGCCTGGGAAGAAGACACCAACCCGACGCATCTGCTTCAGGTCAAGCACCACCAGCAGACACATCGAGCGCTGACCGACACCTCGACAGACGTATGGCGCACGTTGAAGGTCTGGATGGACACCGCGACGCCGGGCGACCCGTCCGGGCCGCAACTGCTCTTGATCACAACTCAGATAGCGGGTGCCGGTACGGCGGTTGCGGCTCTGCGGCCCGAGACGCTCGACGAACGCACCGCCCTCATCGGGCTCGAGTCTGTGGCTAGAGACACGGCATCAGACCAGACCAGAAAAGCCCGGGAGCAGTTTCTCGCGCTCAGTCCGGGAGACCGCCGTACGTTCCTCACCAGGATTCGCGTCATCGATGGTTCGCCCCACATCCAGGACGTACCCGCGCTGGTACGCACACACCTGCACTGGGCACTGCCGCCAGGGCATGAGGAATTGTTCTTGGCGATGGTCTGGCGATGGTGGGATGAACAGGCCCTGGCGATGTTGCAGAGAAGGCTCCGTAGCCTCGATGTCGGCGTGGCCCGGGCGGCGATTGCGGACATTCGCGACCAGTTCACCAGCGAGAGGTTGCCCACCCTGGTTAAGTTGCTGGACGTCGATGTTGATACGGTCGCTGCAGAGCACCGAACTCATACATTCGTGCAGCAGATGCAGTGGGTTGCCTACCCGCCACGGAACCTGCAGAAGGCCATCGTGGACTACTACCGCGCCTACACACAGACGGTCCGGTGGTTGGATGAGGACCTGATCGATGTAGCTGAGCTGACCAGTTTCGAGGCCGAGCTCGTCGACGAGTGGGAGCGCGAGTTCGACTGGATGCTCGACACGCTCGATGACGACGCGGACGAAGCGGCCAAGCAGGAGGCCGGCAAGCAGATGCTGCGGCAGTTGCTGGCTCAGACGGGCATCACCGTCCGTGCGCGTTACAACGAGCCCTTCTTCGTTCGCGGCAAACGTCATGTTCTAGCCGATGCCGGACGAATCGGCTGGCATCCGGACTTTGAAAGTCGTGTCCAAAAGCTGCTACAGGTCGGCGCGTGAGCCAGCCCATCATCGCCTAGGAAGTGGTTGACGTAAGGGGGTGCTATGACGGCGTGGACTGATCGACCGCCGATCGTGGCCGCAATGCTGAACCCCGCGCTGATCGCGGTGATCCTCGCTACCGCGGCCGACGGGTACCGCAAGGAGTCGGATCGGGCGTTGCCATGGCCGTTGGCCTTCATCATCGTTCCGTTGGTGCTGCATCGCGGCACTCGGCAGGCCCTGCCCACCTCGACCAGAACCCACCTCGCAACGTGGACCTCTCGCAATCCGCTGCTGCGCGCGGGGTTCCCGCCTCGGGCGCAAAGCCTTGTCGAGCCAGTGAGAGAGGGCGTGCGGTTCGGCCTCGCCCAGGGGGTGCTCACCGTCGAAGGAGATGCCTTGCAAGGTAGGATCCGCCGTCAGAAGGGGTTTCAGATGCCCGATGAACTTGCGGACATCCTCCGCAGAGCGGGATTCGTTGGCCGTTGGTTGGCGAAGATTGACAACAGCGCGACCGTTTTTGCGGTCCTCGGCGTGACACCCTGAATGACGTGCAACTGCTCGCGATCGTTCTCTACAGCAACCACGGCCGTCGACGCGTCCTCAACTTCTCCGCTGGGGCCCTCAACATCGTGACCGGGGAGTCAAAGACGGGCAAGAGCGCCCTGCTCGACATCGTCGAGTACTGCCTGGGCCGCGACACGCTGCAAATGCCGATCGGTCCGATCACCAGCACGGTGTCCTGGTATGCGGCGTTGTTCGAACTGGACGGCGGTCGAGCGTTCGTTGCGAGACCCGCGCCTGACGCGGGCAAGGCGTCGACCCAACGCGCGATGCTGGAATTCGGTGCCGACCTGGCTCCCCTCGAGTTTGAAGACCTCGTGGTGAACGCCGATTCGGACGCCGTTCGGGAGCAGCTCGGGCGTCGTCTCGGCATCGAGGAGAATCTGCACGAGCCGCCCGTGGGCTCGGCGCGGTATCCGCTTGAGGCACACATAGGACACGCCGCGTTGCTATGCCTGCAGCGGCAGGGCGAAATCGCCGCCCGCGATCTGCTGTTCCACCGCCAAGGCGATCAGGGCATGGCACAGGCCCTTAAAGACACCATCCCGTACTTCATCGGCGCGGTACCGCGAGACCAGGCGCTCAAGCGCGCCCAACTCAGCGCGGCTCGTCGAGAGCTGCGCCGAGCGGAAACGACCTACCGCCAAGCAGTCCGGGCAAGCGAGGCTGCCGACGCGGGGCTGGCGACGCTCTGGCGGGAGGCGTACGCGCTCGGAATGGTCGACACCGACCAACCCGCGGACCGATCCAGCATGGTCGGCCTTCTGCACGCCGCCGTCACCGCGCCGGCTACTGCCCCGGAAACACCTGATCTCGAAACTGCCGGCCGCATCGCCGTCCTACAGCGAGAACGCGACCAGGTCCGTGACCGCCTCCGCGCCCTCAATGCTGAACGCGACCTACTGCTACAACAGAACGACACCGAAACCGACTTCGCCGGGGCCGTCCGAGCTCAGACCGCCAGGCTGGCAAGCCTCAACCTCCTGGGACTGCCCACCAACGGCACCGCAGCCACGGCGATCGGCACCCACGACAGGCCATCCCCGTGCCCGCTCTGCGGCTCGGCACTCGCCGAGCCCGACCCCACCCCAGAGCAACTGCGACAGAGTCTGGTCCAGCTCAACAACCAGCTCAACGGCGTCGACGCGGCCCGACCTGCCCGGCGCGCGGCTCTGCAGGCTCTCGATGAGCAAGCCGCCACTCTGCGCAACCAACTCAGAGCGGCCGAGGGCGCCATTCAGTCGCTGATCGCAAGCCAGGCAGTCACCGAGCAGCTTCCGGATACCGCACGGCGGGACTTCACCCGCGGCCGCATCCACGCGACGCTCGCCGCACTGCCCGGCAGCTCCGAGGCCGAGCTAGCGCGACTACGCCACCAATACGAGACAGCCCTAGACCGGGTGCAAACGCTCGAGGCCGAACTCGACCCATCCGAGGAACGCGAACAGCTGACGTCACGCCTGGTGACGATCAGCCAAGACATGACCAGATGGGCTGACCGGCTCCAGTTGGAGCACCGTAGCGGGAGCGTTCGTCTCGATCTGAATCGCCTCACCGTTGTCACCGACACCGAGCAGGGCCCAGCGCCCTTGTTCCGCATCGGCAGTGGGGAGAACTGGGTCGGTTACCATCTCATCACCCACCTTGCGTTGCACCGCTACTTCGTACGGCAGCACCGACCGGTGCCACGACTGCTCATGCTCGACCAACCAACGCAAGTCTGGTACCGATCCGAGGTCGACCAGAGATCAGGCACACCAGGCCAGGACACCGACCGTGAAGCAGTCAGTCGACTGTTTCGCCTGATCTACGACGTGATCGTGGAACTGGCCCCCGCAATGCAAGTGATCGTCTGCGACCATGCCAACCTACCCGAGGAATGGTTCCAGAACTCCGTGAAACATAACTGGCGTGCCGGGGAAAAGCTGATTCCCCAAGAATGGATCGATGAGGCAACGGCGCGTTGAGCTATCCAAGAACGAGCGCTGGGGACGGATTCGTCAAGCATGTGGTGGGCCTAGGCAAGGAACCAGGACCGAGTGCTTGAAGAGCTCCCTTACGTGGACGGGTAACCACCTGTCCGGGCTATGCTCAGCAACCTAGCCGTCTTCTCCCAACTGTTGCCACGCCGCCTGAGGTATCCGATGAGCGAGAACTTCGAGAATCTGTCCGACTATGATTTCGAACGATTGGCGGCGGACCTACTGGCTGCGGAATGGAAGGTTCATGTAGAGAGCTTTCCGAGAGGCAGGGACGGCGGAGTCGACCTGCGGGTCCTAGGGCCGGCGAAGAAGCCTCTGAATCTTGCGCCAGGCGATGAAGTTGTAATTCAGTGCAAGCATCGGCCGACAGCGGCCTTCAAAGACCTCAAAAGCCAGCTCAACAAGGAGGCAAAGAAAGGGATTGTCGGTACGGCACGTCGATATATCCTCGTCACTTCGGCGAGGCTGACCCGTGCGAACAAGAAGAGCGTCCAGACGATATTCGGGAATAGAATATCTGAGGCCGACATCTTGGCGAGGGACGACATCGCCGCACTGATTCGACGCCATCCCGAGGTGGAGAAGGCGACACCCAAGCTCTGGATGTCGAGCGGCGCGGTTCTGAGCGTGCTGGTGCACCACCTTGAGCATCTTCGGTCAGCCTATCTTCGAGAGGAACTGCGCCGCCTGCAACGCAACTTCGTCGAAACAAGATTTGTGGCGAAGGCAATGGAAAGCATTGACGAGCATGGCGTTTGCATTCTCGCCGGACCACCAGGGGTCGGTAAGACCACCACCGCACACATCGTTCTGCTCCGGTTCATGGCAGACGGCTGGCAGCCGATTGCCGCCGTCGGGGACGTGCGGGAACTTGAGGCACAGCTAGACCCACACGTTCGTCAGGTCCTCTTCTTCGACGATTTTTTGGGGCAGACTTCGCTAGAAGAGAAGGTAAGGGCAGGGGGCGATGGAGAACTCCTTCGCCTTATTCGTCACGTCGAGTCAGACCCGACCAAGGTCCTTATCATGACAACACGCGACTACATCCTCCGACAGGCGCAGCAAAGCTACGAAAAGTTAGGCGATTCGATTTTCGGTACAGCTCGTGTTCTTGTTTACGCAGAATCTCTCTCGGCTGCACGAGAAGTGCCACATTCTGTATAACCAACTCTACTTTTCACCTCTAAGGAAATTAGCAGCCGCTGCTCCAAGTGGCGAGTACGTTCGAGTGGTGTCGCATCGGAACTTCAATCCGCGCATGACTGAGGCCGCCATAGCCGCGCTCGTTCGAGAAGCAGGGCTGAGACCACGGCGGCAGGATCCTGCGAGTTCATGTTCGAAGGAGGTAGTCGGTTCCAATAATCCGACTCCTGCAGAAGTCCCAGTCCGTCTAATTGAGGCTTTGGAAAAGCCGGAGGAGCTTTGGGATCACGTTCTTCGACACCAGCTTGATGACTTGCCGAGAGCCGTTCTCCTCGTTCGCTTTTCTATGGGCTCTGCGAGTGTCCTTAGCAGTGAGCTATACGCCGGCACGAGGGCCTTCTGCGAGCAGGCGGGCCGTCGCTGCCTAGAGATTGACCTTGACTCTGCTGTTTCCATTCTTGAAGGAGACCTTCTTTCCTTGGAATTCGGCGACCGCCAGCAAGGCTCTGTCGGTGCCCTGAATCCCGGACTCGCGGATGCGGTGAGCACGTTTCTTGGTCGATATCCGGATCTCATGCTTTCCATCATCAAGTCCGCCCCTTTCTACATCCAAGTTAGGTCCTTGGCGGGCTTGCTTGGCTACCCCTTCGAACGGGCAAGCGACCAGCACTCTAACCCTCAACGCAGAGAGATAGGGGAAGCGATCGTCAAGAACATCGAGCGCACCCTGTTCTCCTCAACCGTCACAGCAACGGAAAACGCGCTCTTCCCCATCAATCAGGCTCATCGAAGTTAGGCGGGGTCGAGCTGCCCACGGTGGCGTCGGGTGGTGGCGGTGCGGGTGCGGAGGCGCTGGTTTTCGGGGTTGCGGAAGC